>NZ_NOIF01000056.1 GCF_002265265.1 Photobacterium sanguinicancri | reverse complement strand
TTCCCTTCTTATTAGTCAGAGAGAATACATTAAAAAGTGGTTTTTTTTTAGTTATTTTGAATGGTATTTTATTGCTGGTTGGTCAGGTGCATCCTTATGGGATGTCTTATTGCGTCATATATTAACGAACGATCAAATAATAAAAAGATGAACGTTCATTATGGTATTGATATTTAAAATATTAACCTTGGTTGTATTAGCTGTGGTTATTTATCGCAAACCAATAACATTCTAATTTCATAGGCGGTTATGTCAAAATGTGGCAACCCTGGCCTATAATAAGGGTTCTATTCGCGTGAGAGGCCGTAGAGCTCCATGCGGTACTCTGTAATAGTTTGAAATTAACTTTACTGGGAAGAAACGTTGTTTAACATTGAGGATGCACAGTAATATTCACGTAAGGATTGTAGTTATTTGATATTTGGTAAGCGCCGTTCCTGACCTCCATAAGCTGGTTACAGTGTGTCTGCGATGCTATTGATCGTCTGCTATCTGCTATACAATCCAAGCTCACCACTAAACTGGTTAACAAAGCGTAAATGGCTTAAGATCTTTAAGCGTGATCCAGATACTCATGGACACGATCGCTTAGTCAATCGCAGTGCTATTGGAGAGTTGCGGTTAGCGGAAGACGGTAGTCCGAGCAATATTTCGATTCTTACCGCCAAAGGTGAGGTGATTTTTTTTCCACCCATCAAAAAATTAGAGCCATCAAGCCTATCGAGTCATCAGCAATATGATTAATTGGAAATACCCCCCAAAAAGTTCACTGGTCGCGCAGCATGTTGAATGCTATTGGTGCATTGAAAAAAAACCGCATGATGATGGTCATCCTTTTCCAAAATTGACGCCTGATCCGACGGCGCATTTGATCATCGCGCCTGCTGAGCAGGGGTATCTGTACCAGAGCGACTCTGCTTCTTTCGAGGGGCAGGGGAGCCACTGGTTATTTCCTCATTGTCAGACGTTTGAAATTGATCATACGGATGCATTTATCATTTTAGGGGTTAAGTTTCACACTGGGGCTTTGTATTCGTTGGATATGACGCCACATCAGGCGGTACTTGAGCAGGTCGTTAAGCTTGATGTCACTGCATTCTTTGACTCGGCTCATCAGGAGCACGGTGATAATTGTAATCAAGTACTTGACCTAGAGCGGCAGGATATATCGCGAACGCTATTACAGCTTGCACAAACCTCGCCTGAAAACTGCTGCGATACGCTAGAAGCCGTGTTACAGCCTTGGTTGCATCAAGCGTCTTCAGACAAGCACAGCCTACTGACGCGGAAAGCGTTACCGTTATTGCCTAATACGCTCATTTCGAAATTAGGGACGTTATTGCATTGTTCTCAACGTACGCTAGAGCGCAGTTTTACCCGAGTAACGGGGCTGACATTAAAACAGTGCCAGTCGATGAATCGCCTTGATTTGCTACTTGAGTCTTTATATCTCCGTGGTGAAACTGATATTGATTGGGCTGAGGTAGCACAAGAATTTGGCTTTAGCGATCAACCGCATTTGATCCGTTATCTAAAAAACACGATTGGAAAGACGCCGGGGGAGTATGCGAAGGTGCGTGATTTGACCATAGATATTTACGGAGGGGTTGAATACTCTTAAGGTATTTGGTGTGAGTATTGCCGCTTTTCCTGATGCGACTTTCTTAGCTACTATAGAGTCGGTTCAAATCAATCTGAGGATTAGAACCGACAATAAAACTGAGGTTATAGCAACCCCATTAATTATCTATTTATCGCTCACTAAGATCACGCCAAGCTTATAGTCGGTTGAACCGAAGTTTGAGGTTAGGCCGTCAGCGAGCCCCATAACAAAGACATGCCCCGTTGATGCTCGCGCGGGTGTTGCGCTCCATGCGGTACTTTCGACTGACAAGAAATCAAAATTAAGCGGAAAAAAGCGCTTATTTAGCGCAGGTGAAATACAACTGGATTCACGCAGTGACTGAAGCTCTTTAATATTCGGTAGGCGCCACTCTTGACGGCCACCGAAGTGGTGCAGTGGATCGGATTTATCATGATTAATAATCT
Source organism: Photobacterium sanguinicancri (assembly GCF_002265265.1). Classification (GTDB taxonomy): domain Bacteria; phylum Pseudomonadota; class Gammaproteobacteria; order Enterobacterales; family Vibrionaceae; genus Photobacterium; species Photobacterium sanguinicancri. The sequence continues at coordinate 24,173 of NZ_NOIF01000056.1, read as the reverse complement.
CCGTTCGCTGTAGCGCAGCTTGCCAGTACATCCCTGTGGGTTTGCCATCGCAAATATTATTGGTTTTGTTCCATGTTTGGCCTAGGGTACAGCGATTCCATACTAAATCGGTACGTAAATCGGTAACTGTGCCATCTTGGTTGTCTTTAAAGCGAACATCGGGCGCCGATTTAGTTAAGTTGATATCACACTCTTGAGTTGCAGCAATTGCGCTTGATGCCGTTAATGCCAAGAGTGCAGTGATGAGGGCGTGGTTAATTGTTTTTTTGGTTACTGTCTTTTTCATTGTTATTTTCCTTGGCTAACCATACGTACGTTCATTTTTGTTGGGTAATCACACTCTGCATTTGTTTGTTTGCACAGGTTTTGAACGCCTGAGTCGCCTAAGCTATCGCCGACTAGATCCAAATAGTTGTACACATGCATATCTTGAGGTTGATAAGGGGCGTACATGAAGCTAGATGACCAGTACCATCCCCAGCCTTCATAGCCCACTTCAACATTGGGGAAGTAGCGCGTATTGAGGCCGAGAAGCTTGCCATCAGCATCTTTTGCGGTTGAGCCAAAATCGAGTAAATCAAATTGTTCATTGAGTGTCGGTAAACGCCATGTGTTGATGCCACAAAGTTGGTCTTTGTTGACCATATCTTGGTATTGCTCTGTGGTATTAATACCTGACTTGTTGGTTTGCTGGGCGTATTTTATGTCTTCACTGTGAGGTTGAGCGCCGCCTTTAATTTGCAGTGCAAACTCGTTTTTCTTCCAGCGTGGTGACTTAGGATCGTTGGATTTTACTTCCCAAGTTAGCTGGGTTCGCTCATCGCGGACACAGCTCCATTCCGTTGCATCAACCGGTAGCGCTTGGCCTTTTGCATCTAATTTAGTAAAGATAAAACCAGTACCTGAGTGGATGTTTTTGTCTGTGGCATCAAAGCCAATATTGGCATCTTGTAATGGGAAGCCAGCGGCTGGGGTATCTGTCAGTACTGCACCATCAAAAAATTGTATTACGCCAGTATCATTGCCCACTAAGCGCGGCATGCTTTTCTGTTCCAGTTGATTCACTTTGTCTGCGAGTATTTGCTCGGTGAGGCTCTCGGCTGTAATAAAATCTTTTTGTTGTGGAAGATCTCGAGCAAGTGTTGCGATCACACGGCTACGTTGTTCAGCTTTGGTACTAGCAGACAGTAACTGGATGTTTTTATCTATGGTTGCTAAACGGGGCTCTCCTAGGTTTGCCAGTAAATCATTGTTAGTGGTAACACCGATTTTTTCTAACTTGGCTTTCACATCGCGTGCAGCTTCATGAGGGTTGAATCCATGGCCCATATTCGCGCTGATCAAGGTGCTGATACCGTTAATAATGTGACCACTTTCTTTTTGCTGCGGTGGCGCTGCTAATACCACAGGGTTGTTGGTATAGGCTTTACTTTGGTTATCTGCCGCATTCAGGGTAGAGACAGCAAGAATACGTGAATGCAAAATGTCTTTGTTCATGCTGGAGATGTTAAACAGACCGCTTTTGGCTGTTGTTTTGGGCTCGCTTGGATTACAGACCCAGTCTTTGGTTAAATCGACACATACCGTGATATCTTGCGCGAGATAATTGGACTGTACCTCGCCACTCAGTGTGTAATTCAGCTTTGAATCCGGACCCGTCGTATTGCTGATTTTATTATCTGAGCCACCATTACAGCCAGCAAGTAGCGTAGCTATGGTAAGCGTGAGTAAGGTTTTTTTCATGATGATAGTTTCTCTATAAAAATTGAATTAACGCTTAAATGAACGACGTTTAGCTGATTTTGCTTTGGTGTATCCCAACTGCAGCATTGCAAGTAGGGTTAACCAAAGGGCACTGCCCCCTCCGCCACTATTGTTATTCGGTTTAGGCTGTGGCTTTGGATCTGGTTTACTTGGTGAAGCTTTACACTGATAGTTTTGGATATGCGTGACGCCAAATTCGATCAGTTGGCCGCTATTACCGACGGCGATATCACTAATTTCTAGTCGCCATGCGCCTGTCATCCGACCGCCCAGCAGTGGTTTGAGTTGTGGATGATCGGCCAAGCGATACACGGTTTGTTTGTTGTTTTGGTAGTAGGCTTGGTGATCGTGCAAAATCACTTGTTGGCCATCTGGCGCGATGAGTGTCACTTTCAATTCACGGTGATCAGGGTGAGAAATATGGGTAATGACGGCAAAATCATTGCCGACAGACTCTTGATCGCCCGTGTTAAAGTAAGTGGCATAGGTAAGCCCTTTACGCATAGGCTGCAGTGGACTTGTGCTTTTTTTTGCATCAATCACAGCTTGGTTTAGGGTCTTAGGTGCTTCGGCAAAATTTGGCAAGCCAAACACGAAACCTTGGTCAAAACTGGCTTGTTGCATCCGTTGCTTTTTGTCAAAGCTGAAGGAAGCATCAAGTGTTAAGTCAATACGCTGACCACACTGTGATTGAGCGTAAAGGGGGAAGTTAACGGTTTGGCTTTGTCCTGCTTTCAGGCTTGATGGTTTGTCGATTGAAGCCAGATCTTGCGCGCCTGATTGGCCCGATACAGTCAGTCGCCCACTCAGTGCCATATCACGTGTGGTTGGGTTATAGATGACAGCGCTAACGAGCCCATTGCTGGTGGCGGTATTTGCTGTTGCTGCTAGCGTCGTATCAATAAATTGCGGTGCTGGGGCAAGGATCAGCTCGGTTGGCAGCAAATTATGATGATTGAAATGACGACGTAAAATTGCACCGTATTCATGATTTGGATAGAGGCTTTGCGCCGCATCTAAAATACTTTGCGCCGCATGATGCATTTTAGTGCCACGCCCTAAACCGTAGAGGCCTTCGATAATAATGCGGTTCATCGCGTCGAACGCATCGGCGTTGTAGGTTGCAACCGCTTCTTTCAGGGATTGGAAGAGCGGTGTTGACCATAGTTGATCAGACAAGGAGCCATTAACGGAAATATGTGCTTGGTATTCAGCTGATGGGTAGTAGCGAGCCGCTTTGTCATTGAGAGAACGAGTACCGCCACTTTTGCCGCCAAAATGACCATCAAAGTTGAATACGGTATCTAGTTCAAAGCTTGTACCTTGCTGATATTGAGTACGGTAAGTTGACATGCCTGCCCAGTAATCGCCAAAACCTTCGCCAATCCCACTGGTGTCTCCATATGCCCAGTCAGGGACGGCAAAGTTATTGATGGTGTGACCGAATTCATGCAAGGTCACATCAGCATCTAGGCTGTCGGGTGAGCCTCCCATGCCAAACGAGAGTAAGTTTATATCGCTTAAATACTTAGAGTTATTCTCATTCGAACCTTGTGCATCAAATTGAACCGTTTGGTTGAATAGATGGTTAAAGCCAAGCCCTTCCACGTAGCGTAGTGAGTGATCAATATGGTAGAACGCCATCACATCATAGAAGTAGTTATTCACTGCTGATTTATCGGTCGTTGATGTTTGTGTGACATCAATATTGGTGAGCGCGTCTGGCGCAAAGCTTAGGTGACCTTGCTGTGGTTGCTGTTCAGCCTTATCTGTTATCCCTTCGGGTAAATTCACGATGTCGATAGCAACAACCTTGTCGTTGGCCAATACACATTGGGGGTTAGCCGCAGTGCTACACAGTACCGACATGGTCACTTTCTGATAGTTCGTCGGTAAGGTGTAATGCTCAAAATCACCATCTGTTGGGATCGGTGACTGGTTCATCGTACGTGGATCGGGATTGTAGACTTGGGTTGCCACTTGCACCGTTTGAGCGTGTGCAGGAATAACGGGTTGAGTGATATCAAAATTGGTACGCGTCTTTTCAATCGTGCCATCACACTGGCCTGAGAGAGCTTCAAGCTGTGCGTAAACACGTTGGACTTTTTGATCTTTATCTACGGTCAGTACCAAGGTTTTATGGCAGTTTTTACCTTGATTATCGATAACATCAAAATTGTAGTGTGTTGCCATTAAGCTGGTGCGCTGATAGCGAGCTGATATATCGCTGATCACGGTTTCGGGCTTATCTTGAAAATAATTAAGCAAGAATTGTTTAGCCTGAACGCTATTGTTAACAATAGCGTCATTGGCTGGGTAGATCAGTTCAGCGGCAACACCCTGCTGGCTAGCAGCCAACAGGGTGAATAAGCATAGTGTCGTTTTGTTCAGTCGAGGCGCTTTCATCAGGGCATCCATCCTTAGAATTGATAATTAGCGTTGATGTTGAAATAACGTCCAGGCTCGGTAGAGTAAGACTTTGAATTTTCACCAATACCTGCAACATCTTGATAGCGAATGTATTCATTGTTGAATGCATTGATTACAGTAGCGTATAGGGTGAAGTTGTCACTGACTTGGTAGCTCGCGCCGAGATCCAGCGTTGCCCAGTTGTCGGTCGTCGCACATGGAATTTCCATCTCGACGTTGTTGTAACATTTTGGGGTACGATCCATTGGCATGGCAGCAGCGAAATTTAGTCGAGAGAAAGCGGTAATTTTCTCTACGGTATAATCAAGCTGGATGTTGCCCTCTAATGGGGTCAAGGTACGAATTGGCTCACCATTACCGTCTTTACCATCGACCAGACCTAGCTTGCCCGATAGCTTGAATGCATCTGTTAATTGGTAAGCTGACGAGAGCTCAAAACCGTAGGTTTTCACCCCTTCGAGGTTTTGGTATTGGAATTGCCAGTGCGTTTTATCCGCAGCCTGACCAATCATTTTCTGTTCAATAAAGTTTTTGAATTTGGAGTAGAACACAGCAGCATACAGAGAGAATCGACCGTCATCGTATTTGCTGCCTAGCTCGAAGTTGTCGCTTGTTTCTTGTTTAAGCTCCGAGTTTGGAATGATGATAAAAGGCTTCAACGGGTTAAACAGATGCGGTACATAACCATAGGTTTTGTCGTACGCGGGTGCTCTAAAACCGTGTGAATAACTCAGGTAGCTGTTTAGTGCTGGCGTAAATTGATAAGCCACAGAAAGACTAGGGGATATTTCGCTGCTGTTATTTTCATTGATCTGTATGCCACCGATATTGGCGTCACCTGTAGGACTCAGTTGCTGGCGGTCGTAGCGAACACCAGGGGTGATAGTCCACTCTTGCCATTTAATTTGATCGCGAATGAATACCGCAGCAGTTAGCATGGTGGCATCAGCAAAAGAATCTTTAGTTAAGCCTGTCGTCCCACGCCAGTCATAGATGTTTTTGTTGATTGGGCGCTGATATTTATTTTGTTCAAACTGTACCCCCCAAGCGACTTGGTGCTCGGTATTATCAGACAGTTGGAAAGCTTTGGTTTGATCAGCCGATAAACCAATTAAGCTATCTTTGTAGAGGCGTTGTTCAACTTGGCGACGCTTCTCGGTAATGCTTTGATGTTCACGTTGCATAAAGACATCTTTATAAGTGTCACTGGTTTTTTCTCGGTAGTAAGCTTTAATATCAGCACGATCAAATAAGCTGTTATCAAGGCTGTCGATCTCTGTACCTACTTGTGCGTCAAAGCTGGTGGTTTGTCCGTTTTCGTAGTATTGCTTAGCTTTCCAGCGCCCATCCTCTTGTACCGGTGCCATGCCATCGTTACGTTCCATTGTCTCTTTGTAGTAAGAGACGGTGCCTTTAAGCATCACGAGATCGTTTAAAAAGTAGTTATGGGTAAATTCAGTGCTATAGCCTTCAAGTTCACGATCATAAAGGTCGCGGTTATAGTTATGTGTTTCGCCGCCTTGCCAGCCAGATAGCAGCAGTAAACTTTCGTGATCGCCAAAACGCTGTGCAATTGTCGTACTTAGTTTTTGCTTGTCACTGATTCCAGCATAGCTTGCGCTTGCTTCATAATGACTGTCTTTGGTGCCTAAATAATCGCCCGGTTGTTTCGTTGTTACAACCACTACACCGCCAATAGCGCCAGATCCATAGAGTGATGATCCCGCGCCTTTAATGACTTCGATTTGCTTAACGTTAGAGAGGTCAAAACTGTTACGGCCTGTCACATCATTTAAGTCCGCCGCCCCATAACCATCACCGACTTTGACGCCATTTTTGATAATGGCGATACGATTGCCAGTCATACCACGAATGGTAATATTTTGTGGACGTCCTGCGCCGCCTGTTACGCTGACACCGGGTTCATGATTCAGCGCATCATACAGCTCAGTTGCACCTGCTCGTTTGATTTGATCACTGGTAATAACAGATACCGAACCGCTGGTTTTTGATAGCGGCTGCTCGATTTTGGTCGCTGTAACAATGATGGTTTCCATCTGAGTGGTATTTGCTGAATTGCTATTTTCAGTCGTATTTACAGGCGTGTCTGCCACTGAGTTTGTGGCTAAATCTGAAGCGTAGGCGTGCGAAGCCAATCCGCTAAGTACAGCGAAGGCGATAGGGTGTAGTTTCATGTTGTTATTCTCTAACTAGGCGTAGATGTTATTAATGTAATGATCGGCTAAGACTGCATGGATAGTCATTGGCGCTATATGGCTATCCATGCGGTATTATTTATTTGTCGTTGTAACCACAGGTGATGATGCTTGCCGCTTGTTAAGATCAAGCAAGAATGCGTATTCCATCGCTTGGGCAGCTTGTGCCGTGCGGCGATTTTTTTGATGACCAGCATTAAAATCTGTCGTAAGCAAATAGGGGTTATTTACCGTGCTTTGCTGCTGTAACTTGGCTACAAACTTAGCACCTTCCCAATAAGGTACTTGGCTGTCATGTAAGCCAATTCGCACTAATATTGGTGGGTAGGCTTGCGCACGAATATTGTCGTATGGGCTGTATGTTTCCATTACTTTACGATCATCGGCTTTCGCTGGATTCCCCCACTCTTGGTATTCTTGCTGGGTAAGCGGAAGCGATGGATCTGCCATGGTATTAATCACATCAACAAACGGGGCTTGTAATACAGCACCACGGAAAAGTGTGGGCTGAGCATTGATTGCGGCTGCGACCAGCGTGCCACCAGCACTGCCTCCTATCGCCAAAATGTCACGCTTAACTGTTGACTGTGATTTTGTTGGCGAAGCACCGTGAGATGAAGAAGACAAAGAATCACGGCTTGGCACATAGCGCTGCATCACTTCAGCAGTTGCAAGGAAGTCTTTAATACTATTGGGCTTATTTATCCCTTTTCCTGCTTGATACCAAGCATCACCCAAGTACCCACCACCGCGAACGTGTGAAATGGCATAAATAGCCCCTTGATCCAGTAAGCTAATCACCTGCGGCATAAAGTAAGGTTTCATTGGCGTGCCATACGCGCCATAGCCATAAAGAAATACAGGGCTATCAGGGCTGATTTTATCGTTTCGATATGCCAGTGAGACAGGTACATTAACACCATTGGCACTCACCGTAATTTGGGTCGAGGTGTAATCGCTCGGCTCAATCGTCGGGTAGCTATCCTGCGACAGTAGGCGTTCTTTGCCTGTGGCAATATTAAACTCCGACCAGGTTGGCGGGGTTGTCATTGACATTGAACGGATACGAACAAGGTTACTGGCTGCGTCGCCATTATTTGATAGCCAAGCCACTTTGCCTTCTGAAGATAACGGGCGGCGGAATGTTTCGTCGCCATGGTCATTGATTACCAACAAGGTGTCTTTGCCTTGCTGGGTAAGAACAAGTGCAATACCTGCCTCAAAGACGTACCAATTTTTTATTTCTGTCTGTGGATCAGGAATGAACAAAGGTTCAAGCGATTGAATGTTGGATCCTATCTTTCCGTGGTATAAGCCAAAATGTCCTTGATGATTACTCAGGCTGATGATTTGTTGGCCTTGGATATCACTGTAGTACTCGTTACCCGAAGAGCGTACTTGTAAGCTGGCCTGTAACTTACCTGTATGTGTATCTAGTAGCTGTTGTTGGCTAGTATTGTGATTATTACTTTGAACAATGGCATATTTTTCATTGCCTGTTTTGTAGCTTGAGAGTAACCACGCAGGATCTGTTTCTTCGAGTAAAACGTCTGTTTTTTGCGGTGCGGATAATTGTGTTTTAACGAGCTGATAGGGACGGTAGGTGCCTGCTTCATTCGCTATTACATAGAGGGTATCGTTATCATTTCCCCAGATCAGTTCAGTGCTTACATTTTGGATCAGTGAGTAAGTTTTTTGAGTATGGGTATCAATCACAGTGACAGCGTAATTACGATCACCACGGATATCTTCCGTCACAGCAATAAAGCGTTTATTCGGGCTAAGTGACCAGCTGCCTAGAGAGTAGTAATCTGACATTGCCGCGCGTTGAGTCAGGTTGAATATGACTCGCTCTTGCGCTTCTGCTACGTTTGGTGTGATCGGCTGCTCGATTAATACGCGTTCATCTTTACGAGTTTCAAACCGATATTTCACATCACCACGAATAAGCCAGGGTTTTTCTGCTTTTTTCGGGGCGTTGTCTTGCCACTCTTTCAATAATTGTTGCTGAAGTGTCGTTGTCTTTGTTAAGAAAAGAGCTGCTTGTTGATTGTGTTCATTGAGGTACTGTCGCACTTTTTTCGATTGACGAGAGTCATCTCTCAGCCATGAAAATGTATCTGTAGAGTGAGGGAATAAAGCGGATCTTTGTTGTGTCGACATTATTTTATTCGAGTTGGATTCAGGATGATATGCTGTTTCTGGTGTTGAAAAGGCGGATACAGAAAAACTCGAAATAAGAAAATATAGGGCACTACGCTTCATTGTTCATCTTCTTGCATTTTGGATGTAGCAGAAAACAGCTACGGAAGAAGTGAGGCATAATGCATCCAAATAGAAATGAGATCAATTATCATTTCTATTAATTTGTGTGTTTTTATGATTTATGTGGTGTTTTCAACCAAATCCCTTCCTTTTGGGTGATATATGACTCTGTATTTCAGCTGTTGAAGCACACAAATGTATGTATTCAATGAATTTTAATGCACTTAATTTGATAGTGCTCAATAACCATGCAGAAAGCATGGTTGAATAACTATTTGTGTGATGAATACTAAATTGTCGCTGTGATGAAATCAGTATGATGCCCGCAGAATTTTGTACTGGTTTAAATTTTATCATCAGGGAGATTGATGTGTTTTTAGTTGAATTTTTAATTGTACTTGGCTGTATTTTGATCGGTGCTCGCATCGGGGGGATCGGTCTTGGTGTCATGGGTGGTGTCGGTCTGGCAATACTGAGCTTTGTGTTTGGCATGCAGCCAACAAGCCCACCGATTGACGTGATGTTAATGATCATGGCGGTAGTGGCAGCGGCGGCATCTATGCAAGCAGCAGGCGGTTTAGATTACTTAATCAAAATCGCTTCAAACATTTTACGTAAAAACCCTCGCCAAATTACTTTCATTGCGCCATTAGTGACTTATGTTTTCACCATGATGGCAGGTACAGGCCACGTGGCTTACTCGGTATTACCGGTAATTGCAGAAGTAAGCCGTCGTAGTGGTATTCGCCCAGAGCGTCCACTAGGCATGGCGGTGATCGCATCACAATTTGCGATTGTTGCCAGCCCAATTGCGGCAGCAGTTGTTGCATTAGTTGCTTTCCTTGAACCACAAGGCATCACTCTTGCCAATGTATTGATGGTGACTATTCCTGCGACATTCCTTGGTTTAGCCGCTGCGTGTGTGATTGTAAATAAACTGGGTAAAGAGCTTAAAGACGATCCAGAATATCAACGTCGCTTACAAGATCCTGCATTCCGTGCTGAAATGGAACAGGAAGTGAAAGTTGAAGAGCTTGAAATCAAACCAGAAGCAACGCGCGCGGTATCGCTATTCTTGTTCGGTTCTTTGGCTGTAGTTATCATGGGTGCCTTCCCTTCATTACGCCCAAGCTTTGATGGCCATGTCATGGGTATGGCGCATACGATTGAAATCGTGATGCTATCAATTGCTGCGCTTATTATTTTAATCTGTAAACCTGATGGCTACGCAATTACCCAAGGATCTGTGTTCCATGCGGGTATGCGTGCGATCGTTGCTATTTTTGGTATCGCATGGTTAGGTGACACCTTAATTGGTGGTCACGGCGACATGGTAAAAGAAGCCGTATCAGGCTTGGTAGAAGTAGCACCATGGACATTTGCGTTTGCACTATTTGGCTTATCTGTGATGGTAAACAGCCAAGGCGCAACCACGGCGGTATTGGTACCTGTTGCGATTGCATTAGGTCTGCCACCAGCAGTAATTATCGCGACGTTTGTTGCGGTTAACGGTTACTTCTTTATTCCAAACTATGGTCCAATTATCGCGTCAATCGACTTTGACCGTACAGGTACCACTAACATTGGTAAGTATATTTTCAACCACAGCTTTATGATCCCAGGCTTGCTGAGTATGGTATTCAGCATTATCTTTGGCTTCATCTTTGCTGGTATCGTGTTGTAAGCCTTCACCAATACACAGGCAATATATACAAATCAGCCCCGCCTTTGCGGGGCTTTTTATTACAAGAGGCAGAAACAATAATGCGTCACCACCAAGGTTTTATTGCGTATCCACCATCTGTGTAGTTCTGTTAACGGTCAAGAGAAGCTTAGTCGCTCTTTACACTGTAAATAAAAAACGCTCAGTGGCTGCCAGCCTTTCTGAGCGTTTTGGTTTGTTGCGGATGCTTGCTTACGTAGTCAGAGTTAAATTTTAATCTGTTTGGCTAACTGCAGGCGCTTGGCTCACCTTATCCACTAAATACAATATCGAACGGTATTCAATGCCACTGTGCTCCGATAAGCCTATCTCACAGGTACGGCTGTTTGAATAGCCTTCATTGCAGTTACTTGGCACTTGGGCTTTCAACGGTGCAAGGGCAGAGGCATTGAGCTCTGGCGTGGTAAAGCCTTTATCACCGGCAAAGCCACAACACAGAATATCTTCTGGGATAATCACTTGTTTGGCACAAGCTTCTGTCACCTTTTGCATCACACCGGCTAAGCCACTACGGCGTGAAGTACAGGTGATATGCAGCATGACGGGTTCATCTTGGGGGGTGATGTCGAGCTTCGGCAGCACAAAATCCGCCACAAACTTAAATGGTTCTAGAATGGTAATGCCTTGGCGCATGGTTTCTTTACTCAGGCTGGCGCACGGGCTGGTGTCCATTAACACCGGAAATTTACCTTGTTCAGATATCTGCCATAAACTGTTTTCTAGCTCTTGCGCTTTATTGGCCGCTGTGTCGACAAAGCCTTTGCTCTTATACGGCATACCACAGCACAAGTTATCGAGTTTATTGGGTAATATGACCTCGTAACCTGCTTTTTCTAGCAATGAAATGGTCACTTCTGCTAGTGGGCGTGAATCCGCTGCATTTTTTTCGGTGCCCATGTTACGTGAGGCACAGCTAGGGAAATAGACCACCTTCTCTTTGCCAATCGCAAAGATGGTCGGTGCTTTCATTTTCCCTGCTGAACGTGGCATGTGCTCTGTCCATAATGGCAGCTTTTCCCCACTTAATTTATAGGCCGTTTTGCTAATCGCTTTCATGCCCTTGGTGCCAATCACAGAGTGGACACCATTAACCATACCCAAGCTCACCTTGGTTGTTTTGGTAATGGCAGAGAAATGCTCGGCAGTCCAACGCGCAATGGAATTCGCCATTGGCGAGTGCTGCTGGCGCAGTTTGCGCATCAGGTCACCCGTGTTGATGCCAACAGGACAACGATCGGCACAAAGCCCTGTCGCCGCACACGTATCGACACCTTGGTATTGAAAGGTTTTTTCCATGTCGGCTAATCGAGCGGGGTCTTCTTCGGTGCGTCGTAAACGGCTAATTTCACGGAACACGGTATTACGCTGGCGTGGCGTCAAAGACAGGTTGCGCGACGGACAAACGGGTTCACAAAAGCCACATTCAATGCATTTGTCGATCAAGGTATCTGCTGCGGGCATGGCTTTGAGGTCTTTGACGTGGGCTTGGTGATCATCATTAATGATCACCCCTGGGTTTAAAATACCCGTCACATCGAAAATCTGCTTAATACGTTGCATCAGTGCAAAGCCTGCTTGGCCCCACTCTAATTCAACATAGGGTGCCATGTTACGGCCAGTACCGTGCTCGGCTTTTAGTGAACCTTGGTAATCCACGGCAACCAATTGGGCAACGGCATCCATAAAATCGCTGTAGCGCTGAATTTCTTCTTGGCTATCGAATGCCTGCGTAAATACAAAGTGTAAGTTACCCGCTAAGGCATGGCCAAAAATGATCGCTTCGTGGTAGTGATAACGGGTGAATAGCTCTTGGAGTTCACGCACCGCGGGTGCAAGTTGTTCAATCGGAAAGGCAACATCTTCGATGATCACCGTGGTGCCTGTTTCACGCACCGCACCGACAGCGGGGAACAAGCCTTTACGAATAGCCCAAAGCTGCGCACATACCGTGGTATCGGTACTGAATGCCACTTGGTGGATTGGAGCAAATTGGTTAATCAGCGCGGTAATTTCAGCATCCTGCTGGGCTAAATCAGCGCTATCTTTGGCGTGGATTTCAACCAATAGTGCGGCAGCTTCGGTATTGCCTTCTTGCCCGAGCTGGGCGATGAAATCAGGCATCCCCGGTTCATTGGCAACCGATGCTAATGCGCGGCTATCCATCAGTTCAACAGCCGCTGCGGTGGTTTTGCCAAGTTCGCTGACTGCACGACAGGTGGTTTCAATATCCTTGAAAACATACAGGCCAGACGCCTTGTGAGCGTGGTCAATTACAGTGTTGTAGGTGATGTCAGCAATGAAGCCGAGCGTGCCTTCCGAACCGATAAAAAGGTGCTGAAGAATATCAATCGGATCGCTGTAATCGGTTAACGAGTTAAGGCTATAGCCTGTGGTGTTCTTTAAGCGGTATTTGTGGCGAATTTTATCGGCCAGTTCTTCATCTTCTTGGCAAACTGTGGCCAGTTCAGCCAAATCGTTAAGTAATTCAGCATGAGAGTGTTGGAATGCATGGCGGCTATTTTCGTTTAGCGTGTCTAGAACCGTACCGTCGGCTAACACTACTGTCATGCCAGCTAAGGTTTTATAGCTGTTTTGGGCCGTACCACAACACATACCTGATGCGTTATTTGCTGCAATACCGCCAATTTTACAGGTATTGATAGAAGCGGGATCAGGCCCGATTTTACGACCATGTGGCGCGAGCAGTTTGTTAGCTTCCGCTCCAATAATGCCCGGCTGCAAAGTGATTTGGTGGGCATCTTCACTGATTTTATAGTTACGCCAGTTATTGGTCAGCGTAATTAAGACTGAATCAGATAATGCTTGGCCAGATAGACTGGTACCCGCTGCGCGAAAGGTGACAGGAATAGTGAGTGCATAGCAGGCTTTGAGCGCTGTAACGACTTCATCGAGTGAGTCTAGCTGCAAAATTATTTTTGGCACTAAGCGATAAAAACTGGCATCGGTACCGTATGCCAAAGTCAGGGTAGGATCAGTAATTATCCGCTGTGCGTCAACGGTATCTTTTAATTGTTCTATGAGTGTTGTGTAGGGATGTTGCATGCTCTATTGCTCCATGGCCTTAACTGCCTCAACGTACTGACAGGAAATGCTGGTGGGATTAAGTATAAATAGCTCTGCTTGGCCTTTTTAGGCTTCTTGTTTAGCAAAAGATCGACTTACTATCATATTTAACATTTTAATAGCATTCCTTTGGTTGATATACTGCCAGCAATACATAAGTTTGTTGCAAAAAGTGTACTAATGATGCGAAGCACAGATGATTTCCTGATTTTTTTCCATTTAATTGAGCAAGGCTCGTTTAGCAAAGCGGCTGATCTTGTTGGACTTACCAAGTCTGTCGTCAGTAAAAGGATCACTCGATTAGAGCAAGACCTTGGTGTGCAACTGATTTATCGAACCACCCGCAAGCTGACATTAACCGAAGCGGGAGAGGTTTTTTTCAGCCATGCGAGAGAGGTGTATCATTCGGTACAGAATGCCGAGCAAGCCATGAGTGGTTTAGGTGAAAGCTTAACTGGGACGATTCGGATTAGCGTGCCGACCATTTCAGGGGAGTTGTTATTGCCAAAGGCCATTGCAGAGTTTAGTGCCAAATATCCTGAGATTCATATCGATATGGATTTGGACAATCGCTTTGTTGATATTGTGGCAGAAGGATTTGATTTAGCGATCCGTACGGGAGCATTGCCTGATTCGAGTTTTATTGCACGGCGGTTAGTGGACGCCCACTGGGTGATTTGTGGCGCACCTGATTATTTTGCTCGCTGCGGTGTACCGAAAATACCGTCTGAGTTAACGCAACATAATTGTCTCGCGTATAGCTACCAAGAAACAGGTGCGCAAGAGTGGTTGTTTAAAGGCGATAACAAGCCTTGTACCGTTAGGGTGAATGGCAACTTTACCACCAATAATGCGTCTGCTTTACGTCGCGCAGCCTTGTTTGGCCAAGGTTTAGTGTATGTCCCTAAAGTGCTGGTGGCGGAAGATTTAAAAGCAGGCACTTTGATCGAAGTATTGCAGGAACAAGTGGCTAAGTGCTTGGGGATTTATGCGGTTTACCCATACACGCGCCACCAGCCTATCAAGGTGAAATTGTTTATTGAGCACTTGTATCAGTGTTATCAAAAGCACGTCGAGAAGTTTTAGTTCGACGAACTCTGGTAAGAAAATAGACAAAAAGCGAAATGGATAATCTGATATTGAATCAGGCCGTTTCGCTTTTTATTAGGCTGGCTTAATTGTATGGCGCCTTATCGCTAAGGCGTTAAGCCTGTCAGTTAAACCACGGTACTCATAATGGCAGCCACAATACCGTAAGCAATCATCGGAATGACGGTACGTTTAATGATGTAGCCTTCTTTGTTAGCTATGCCCAAGATGGTTGAAACGGCAATAATATTGTTGATACACACCATATTACCCATTGCTCCCCCGACAGATTGCAGCGCCAAAATAGTTGTTTGAGGCAGCCCAACATTCATTGCAATTGTCTGCTGAATCGCCCCAAAGGTGAGGTTAGATACAGTCGCAGATCCTGAGAAAAATGCCCCCAAGGCGCCAAGGTATGCTGCAACATATTGCCAGCTTGTTCCCATTAAATCAGAGAAGGCTTGGCCCGTTGTCATGATTGGCGAGTTTTCGCCTCCCGTCATCATCAGTTTCACCATGATAAGCGCACCAACCAAGGCGATAAATGGCATCTTGATACGGCTCGCGGTTTCAGAAAACATCTGCTTAACGATGCTGCCTTGCAGTTTGAATAACGGAATCGAAATGAGTACCACCAGCAAGAAAGGGATCAGCGCAGGGACATAAAGCGTTTTATACGCCCAAGTGACATCCGTACCAAGAATATGGCTGAGCTTAATAATTAATGCCTTGCTGAGGCTGAAATCGCCCAATGGGCCGAATGAAACCGTAAATAACTCTGTGCCATCGGTGAGCAGTGACTTGATGCCAAATTGCTTAATACGTGTCACGATTAAAATCACAATCAATAAAATGGTTGGTGTCATCGCTTTAAATATTTGTGCCGATGACACACTCTCTACTGGCTGGTCTTTCTTAGACGATCCTGATTTCACCGAGTTTTGCGTAGATGAAGCCATGTTCATCGCTACATTTTCACCCAAGGTTGCAGCTTCACCTGCCACGGCTGTTTTCGTTACCGTTTGTTGCTCGGTAGCTAATCCTAAACCAAAGCGTGCCACAAGAACCGATGCGACAAGACCGATTGCCCCACCCACTAAGGCTGGGAATTCATAGTTCCACTGCGCCAGTAAGAAATAAGGCACGGTACATGACAAGGTACTGATCAGCACGAACAGGTAGTTCTTACGAATTTCACTCCAACTTACAATAAAGCGCAGTGCCATTGGTGGAATGATGAAAGCGGCGACAAAGTGAATGAGGGCGGTAATTTTTCCTGTTTCAAGCAAGGTCGCATCGTCTAACCCAAGGTTAGAGAAGCCAAACCAGGTTGGTGTACCTACGGCACCAAATGAGACGGGTACTGAGTTCATCACTAGCGCGAGCATCGCAACTTTTAATGGATTGAAGCCCAAGCCAACAAGAATGGGGGCGGCAATCGCAGCTGGGGTACCGAAACCCGACGCGCCTTCAATCATAAAAGCGAACGCCCAGCCAATAATCATCAACTGTGCGACTTGGTTTTTACTTATTCCTTCTAACCAGCGACGGATAATGTCTTCAGATCCAGAAAGATAAATCATTCTGTTTAATAAAATTGCGCCAGCAACAATAGAAATAGGGGTGATTGCAGAGAGGATACCAGCAATGATGTTGGCGCTAATTAAGGTGAAATCAGTATTGAAATAAAACAATTGCAGCAAACCGACCATTAAAGCGGTGATCGGCAAGGCGATGTGCGAAGGTAAGCCGTTCTTCTTTGTCATCATCCAAATCAGGATAACAATGGGCATAACGGATAAAAATAGGGACGTCATGTTTTTCCACTCCATGTGTTCGGCCTGCAAACTACCTAGCCGATTAGGTAATAGTCGATGAGGTAAATGCCTTGGTGTTGCGGCCTTATTTATAATTTTGTTGTTTGGGTTACAGGCTGTATGTCGAAAAGTAATTTTCTGTTAGCTGTTTTTTGTGGGGAAGACATTCTACGGCCGAAAAAACATATGGCTATGCCTCTTTTTTTCCGAGCAATAGCCACATTCACGGTAAGGTATAATGTTAATGAATATTTTAAAATATGATCAGGCTTATGAAGCCATATAAAACAAGGGTGTAACAAGTGATTAATGGATATTACTGTGTCGTGATTATGCGATGGCTGGAAACAGTGATTTTCGATATATCCATTAATAAAGTAAGTGAATTTGACACTGTGGGCGTAGTCAATTGGTCATTGACTGTTAGTTCAACGCTAATGGGTTGATTTTTTGATGTAATTTAACCACGATTTTCAGGGAACAATGATTTTAAGTGGCTTATTTGTAATTTAATTACTAGCAGGATTGAGCTTGTCTAGGCGAGTTGCTGGGATAATAGATAGCGATGAGATATATAAATCAGCGCCCTTCGATCACAAATAATTAACAATCATTAAGGTGCACGTTGACTTTATATCGGGGGCTGACTATCTATTGAACAACAGATTAAACGTAAGTATTAAACGAGCGTTTAACTGCTTAGGATCATAATCAAGGATGAAGGTGTAACGCTATGATGAGTCTTGCTGCTGCCCTACAACGAAATGCGCAATGTAAACCGAATAAAACGGCCATTATCTGTGGTGACACCCAATTAACCTACGCCCAGTTTGATGCGCTAGCGGGCCAGGTGGCCAGTGGTTTAGTAGCGAAGGGATTGCAAGCGGGCGATCGTGTTGCTTTGAGCTGCCCCAACTTACCTTTCTTTCCTATTGTGTATTACGGTATTCAGAAAGCGGGTGGTGTGGTGGTACCGTTCAACGTGTTATTACGCCAGCGTGAAATTAAATACCACCTCGAAGATTCGCAAGCGAAATATTTCTTTTGCTTTGAAGGCACGCCTGATCTCCCTATGGCGCAAGAAGGCATTGCCGCCTTTAATCAAGTTGCGGAATGTGAAGATATGGTGGTGATGACGGCTGATCAAAGCCAGCTGGTCTATAACGGTATACCGACACTCAGCAGCTTTATTGCCAAGCAAGCGCCGCTTGCTGATTATGTGCCGCGTTTAGAAGGGGATACGTGCGTTATCCTTTATACCTCAGGTACCACAGGGTTGCCGAAAGGGGCTGAATTAAGCCAAAGCAACATGGTATGTAATGCCTTGGTGGCGCAAACACTGATGGGATGCCAAGGTGATGATGTTCAGTTAGTGACCTTGCCTTTGTTCCATACTTTTGGTCAAACAGTACAGATGAATGCCTCGGTATTGATGGGGGCAAGCATGGTGCTTGTGCCTCGTTTTGAACCTAGTCTTGTCTTGTCATTGATTGCCAAACATAAAGTGACTGCATTTGCGGGCGTCCCAACTATGTACATCGGCTTAAACCATTGCCAAAGTGATGATGATACATCTAGCTTGCGCATCGCAATTAGTGGGGGGGCTTCATTGCCAAAAGAAGTGATTCATACTTTTGAAAATCGCTTTAATGTCCCTATTTTAGAAGGGTATGGGCTATCAGAAACCAGTCCTGTTGCTTGTTTTAATCACCTAGATCAACCGCGTATTCCGGGATCTGTTGGCCAACCTATTCAAGGTGTGGAAGTGCGTTTGGTCGATATTAGTGGCCAGTCCGTACCTGTTGGTGAAGACGGGGAAGTTATTATTCGCGGTCACAATGTGATGAAAGGGTATTTGAACCGTCCAGAAGCGACTAAAGAAGCGATGCGTGATGGCTGGTTTTATACCGGGGATATTGGGCGCTTTGATGACAACGGCAATATGTACATTGTTGATCGGGTTAAAGATCTGATTATTCGAGGTGGTTTTAACGTCTACCCACGTGAAATTGAAGAAGTGTTCATGACCCACCCTGCGGTGGCGATGGTCGCAGTGATTGGTATCCCTAATGCCGAATACGGGGAAGAAATTAAAGCTTACGTGGTGCTAAAAGAAGGTGCAGATGCAGAAGAGACAGCATTGTATGAATGGGGTAAAGAGCAGTTTGCAGCGTTTAAATACCCACGTAGCGTTGAAGTCCGCCAGCGGTTACCGATGAGCGCAACAGGTAAAATACTGAAAAAAGATCTAAAAGCTGAAGTTGTTGAGCAACAACACAGTCAGGAACAAGCTTCAGCCTGATCATTTTCAATAGAGTCGATAACAAAAAACGCGATTCATCTTAAGATGAACCGCGTTTTTAATGGTGCGTTAAAGAAGATTAGAATGGTTTGTGTGCGAAACCAGTAACTTCTTTAATTTTCATTTCACGACCAATTGCAGTCATAGGGTGAACGACAATTAAACCTTTAACAGATTTCTTTAGTTTACCCATATCCGCTTGCTCTGCTTTCGTCAGTGCACGGTTAAATGACATTGATTTAATGTCGTTACCTTTGTCATTTGCTTGACGTGATTGCGTGCCTTTGATGCTATCACGTTGTTTCTCAAGCTTAGCAACTTCATTCTTAAATTGATTCACGATTGGCTGATCGTTACGACTTTTTGCTGCCGCTAGCTTGTTGCGGCACTTGTCTAGTCGGTTATTTAAATCTTGAAGTTCTTGCTTTAAATTCATCTTGTTACCTTTAGGTGTACATAGCGATACAGCCCAACAGTTGGTGCGAAGACCATGGCTGTTGTGTGTTATTGCGCAAAGTATAACAGCTAGAACAAACATGCTGCTAAATAAATCACATATTTATAGTCATGCTTGTAGCAATGGGGGCTTATTGTGAAACCAATTGAGGCTCAACGCATGAATTGGTTAGGTGTTTCTCCGATATGCTGGCGGAAAAAGCTAATAAAAGCGCTATCGCTTGAAAAATCTAACAAGAAGGCGGTGGCTGATACCGACTTTCCTTCAGCTAAAAACTCGATCGCGGCGAGTAAACGCCATTGTTGTCGCCATTGCTGATAGGGCATCCCAGTATCTCGGCTAAAAATACGGCTGATGGTTTTCTCACTCGCACCGATGTTTTTTGCCATTATGTTTAATGGCGGCGGCGGTGTATGGCCGACTTCAAGTTGTTGCCACCAAGTGCTTAGGCGTTGATCTTTGGGTAGCGGTAAGGAAAGGAGCTCTGGCTTGGCAAGTTGGAGTTCTTGCCAAAATAGCGCCAGTAAGGTGGATTGCTCCTGGCTTGGCATGTCCCATGACCAAAAAGCCATTCGTTCGATCAATGCACTGAGTAAACTATTTACGCTGAGGATCTGAATGCGATCTAATGCAGCGATCTGGTTAAGATCGGCATAAAGGCTGGGAGAAAAATAGATCGAACGGTAAGACACTACATTACGCATGATGGCGCGGTGATTGATCCCTGGCGGGATCCATGCGGCGCGTGTTGGTGGTAATACACTTTGCTGATCTTCTAGCGAAATGGTCATACAGCCTTTTGGTGCAAACAGCAGCTGGGCCATTTGGTGTTGGTGGAGACCCGAATCGTGTTGACCAACATCAGCGGCGATCCCCACGACCTTGGCTGGAAGTGTATCTGGATTAAAGGGAACCTCACCAGTAATAAATGCCATGAACGTGGGTGTCCTTATTTTTATGTTTCTTGTTTTTATGATTGTAACGGGACATTTTGCTGGTTGATACAGTGATGAAGGGCACTGAGTGTTTTTTGAACGAGGATCTTGCCATTTTTTCAGGTGCTGAGAAAGCCGCTACACTCAGGTAGAGAAAAAAACTATTGCTAACACGAAGGAGGTTGCTATGGCGGTTGTTCATGGTTTAGCAATGGATATTGAACGTAAAGACGATTCGTTTTTTATTGAGTTAAAAGCTACAGGCACACTGACCCATGCCGATTATGAAAAAATAGTCCCTATTTTGGATGAAGCCTTGGCTGAAGTGGAAAAACCTATCGTCGATGCTTATTTCGATGGAACTGAGTTTGAAGGCTGGGAGCTCCAAGCTGCGTGGGACGACTTACGGCTGGGGCTGAAACACGGTAAGAAGTTCCACCGTATTGCTATTTACGGCAATCAGCATTGGCAAGAGATCATGGCGAAAGTGGGAGGCTGGTTTGTGGCTGGTGAGGTTCGCTATTTTGATGATCCGCTCGATGCCCTAGCCTGGCTAAGAGGAGGTGTATAGCGGGAGTGAGACGTTTTGAAGTCGAGAGGTTATCATTAGTGCTTTACCTTTGTATGTGATGAGTTATATAAGCTGCATAAATAGCCGAATTAACCATCATTCAACTCATGATAGTCCTCTCGTTAAGCGAATGACGAACTTCACAATGTTTACAAGGTTTACTCACTGTATTTGGCGCGTATAATGCCTGCTCTTAGCAAAACGACAACCATTATCAATAAGGACTTCAGTTTGAAGCTATTCGTTAAAGATCTTACCGTTATCGACGCCTCGTACCTTTGTGCAACACGCGGTATGGTTGGAGAAAGCTGGATTCTGGATGTGGTGATGTCTGGCGAGCTAAATGAAATGAGCATGGTGTTAGATTTCAGCCGAGTGAAAAAACAAATCAAACACTTAGTGGATGAATATGTTGATCACCGTTTGTTAGTGCCAATGCGCGATCCTGCGGTTCACCTTGCTACAACAAAAGATGGGTACTCAACGCTTGATATTCTACGTGGCGAAAAAGGGATCCACCTGCATTGCCCAGATGAAGCGTACTGCTTGGTAGACACCGATGCCATCACAGTGCAAACCGTGACAGAGCATGTTTATCATGTGCTAAAAGATCAGTTGCCAACCAACGTGCAAGGACTCGAAATTACCTTACGCCATGAAAATATTGATGGTGCTTTTTACCACTATACACATGGCTTGAAAAAGCATGATGGCAACTGCCAGCGTATTGCTCATGGCCACCGTTCGCCAATTGAATTATTGGTTAATGGCAAGCGTGATGCTGAACGTGAACAGCAATGGGCGCAACGTTGGCAAGATATTTACCTTGGTTCAGCGGAAGACCAAGCTAACGTGAACGACCTTACATTAAGCCAACATGCTCAATCAGTTTCGGATGAAACGCACTACGGTTTCCGTTACACAGCACCTCAAGGCGAATTTGAACTTGCGATTGCACGCACTGAAACGGAAATATTGGATACGGACACAACCGTAGAATTACTTGCGGGTTATATTGCGCAACAAGTGAAACCTACCTTGAAAGGCGATGACATACTGGATGTTGTGGCTTACGAAGGCGTAGGCAAAGGTGCAATGGCCTCGTTATAACCCCAAAAATGTGTAAAACATAAGTTACTGTTAGAAGAACTTCTTTTTAAAAATGCCCATCACGTTCGTGGTGGGCATTTTTTTATCCGGCGTAGTAGGTCAATTTTATGTGCTGATTAATTTTCTGCGTTTAACTGAGGCAATGTGATGGCTCAGTAATAGTCATGTACGTAAATGAGCATCAAAAAAATCCACAGTTCGTTGCCATGCGCGCTCGGCTTCGGCTTCTGCATAGCGTGCAGTTGAATCATTGTGAAAGCCATGATTAACCTTTTGGTAAAGGTAGGCGTGATATTTCGCCTGCATGTTATCTAAGTCTTTTTCGTAGTCAGGCCATGTGGCATTCACGCGTTTGTCTAAGCTCGCAAAGTGAAATTGCAGTGGCGCTTTAATTTGCTGGCGAAGTGTTTTCTCTGGTGGTGTACCATAAAAAGGCACGCCCGCATCCAGCTCCTCACCCAATGTTGCTGCAAGCATATTGACCACATAGCCCCCAAAGCAAAAACCAACAGCACCTAATTGCCCGTTGCTGTTAGCATGCTTTTTTAGGTGCTGTGCCGCTGCGATAAAATCTTGTTCTATTTTGGCTTGGTCGAGGCTTTTTTGCATTTCTCTGCCTTTATCATCATTGCCAGGGTAGCCGCCTAGTGGGTATAAGGCATCGGGTGCAAACGTGATAAAGCCTCTTTTTGCTGCGCGTCGAGCAACATCTTTGATATAGGGGTTGAGACCGCGGTTTTCATGGATCACTAGCACCACAGGGGCATGACTTGGTAAAGGGTTCGGTGTGACAAGATAACCTCGGCCCTCACCGTGCCCGTTAGGTGAGTCAAAGGTTTCATAGCTGGCTAGAATATCTGGGTCATTAAACGAGATTTGCTCGGCTTGTGCATACTCAGGGAGTAATGCATTGGTGAGTAAAGTCAGGTTCATCCCGACGATAGCTAACCCCGATAGCCGTGCAAGAAACTCCCGACGATCGATTAAGCCATGGGCATATTCATCGTACCAATCGAACGCTTCTTGCGGGATAGGCTGAAGCGGTTGCGAGGCGGCATCGTGTTTGATGTGTTTATCTTGTGCGTTCATCTCGAATCCCCAGCTGATTTTAATAAAGCATAGCTACAAATCCTAGGGTTAGTGCGAGCAAGATAAACAGGTATGAATAAATCACCCTTGATAGGGTGATAATCGGTCAAGATTAGAATTTGTATGCCGCCCCAACACTAAATTTCCAGCCAAGGTTGTTCTGTACTAAAGGGCTATCGCTGTCATGATGCTCAAGTTCTAGCTTAGATATCCCTAAGAATTTGTCAGAAAAGTCATATAAACCTATGACCCCCGTTTTGTAGACCCAAGAGGCTTTGGCATCGAATTGTGCCAATCCTGATGCACTCGACTCGTTTGGCGAGATACTGTAGAGGTGCTCTGACAGTTTACGATCTCGATAATCGACTTCAAAATAGGGTGATAATACCAAGTTATTAATGGGTGTATCGAAAGCTCGCCCTAAGTGCAGTTGAAGCTCATAGCCATTATGTTTGTCGGTCACATCATGGAGAAAGGTTAGGCGTGCACCCAAGGTACCAATTGTCACGCCTAGTTCACCACTGCTGTCGCGATCATTGATGCCATCGGGCAGATCTGTAAAGTCATTCGATACTTGAGAAAGGCGGACGTTACCAGAGATACCAAACCAAGGGGGAATAGCAAAGTTCGCGAGGCTACCATCAATGAAGCCATATTGGCTGTGATGAAAAAGGTACAGGGCCGCGCCAGGTTTAGCACCGTCATTAGCAAATACCGACTCTTCAACGGCAGCACCCGCACCAATAAAGGTAAAGTCTTTAAACCTCTCCTGCGCATTGATGTCGGCTGAAAACACGAAGATTGTGGAAAGAGTGCAACGCCACAATGAAACCGTTTTATTCATAATACTTCTCCTTTATTTACAGGAGTAGAAATGGCTTAGGCTGAGTTTATTGCACTATTTTGCATTTTTTTAGAAAAAACTGTGTTGTGTTGCTTTAGTGATACAAGCTGTATGAGTGCTGATTTGTATGAGGGAAGAGGGAACAGAGTAGAAATTACTTGAATGACAGGCATAAAAAATGCCGACCGAAGTCAGCATTTTTTTAATAATCTTGGAAGTATTAAACTTCTAAATTATAGAGCTACAACGTTTGCAGCTTGAAGACCTTTTTGGCCTTGCTCAGTTTCGAAAGAAACTTTTTGACCTTCAGCAAGAGTTTTGAAACCCTCTGAAGCGATAGCACGGAAGTGAACGAATACGTCAGCGCCGCCGTTGTCTTGAGTGATGAAACCGAAACCTTTCTCTTCGTTAAACCATTTTACGATGCCAGTAGACATGAGTGTATCCTTTTAATATAAAAAATTCGCAATATGCGAT
>NZ_NOIF01000055.1 GCF_002265265.1 Photobacterium sanguinicancri | reverse complement strand
TGAAGTATTTATATGCAACAATATAAAACACTGTATGATTGACTTTGTATTAACAAATATAGGCGTGGGAGACGTTAGACAGTGAGAGTAAATAAATGGCTTGGAGTTACATTATGCTTAGTGGCAAGTACAGCTGTTGCTAAACAAGACAAAGAGGCTTATCAAGATTGTATTTTAGCTTCAGCATCCAAAGCGGAAGATACTTCGGCTGCGAGTATGATGACAAATGCTTGCCATCGATTGTATATCGATAATTTTTTGTTAAGTCAGAAAGACCAAGATTACTTTCAGTGTTTACTTGATTATTTGCCCGATGTTAAAAAGCGTTCTGTCGCAGTGCAAGTTCAGCAAACTTGCGATCAAAAACATAGAAGTTTTTTTAATTAGGCCAACAATACATGCTGGCCTATTAGTGATTTTTAGCTAACTGTTTAAGCTGGCGTTAATGAATATTAAGACGCTTCACCGCGTTTGAATTGACTTAGCATAAAGAGTGCGGCGGCTGCTACAACGACAGAAGGGCCTGCAGGGGTGTCATAATGCCATGACATGGCTAGCCCTAACATGACAGCAATAGAGCCTAAAGTTGAGGCGATAATCGCCATGGCTTCAGGGCTTTTTGAAAATCGGCGCGCTGTTGCTGCAGGGATAATTAGTAATGAAGTAATAATCAAAGCACCGACAAACTTCATTGCCACTGCTATCACCAGACCTACCATTAGCATTAAAATTAATCGCATTAAATCGACATTAATACCTTCAACTTGCGCGAGTTCTTCACTGATCGTCATCGAGAGTAAAGGTTGCCACAGAGTGACAAGCAGCGTGAGTACAATGGCTGCCCCACCATAAATCCATAATAAATCTGATGTGGTTACAGCGAGCAGATCACCGAATAAGTACGACATGAGATCGATACGAACATGATCGAGAAAGCTAATTGCTACCAAACCTAATGACAAAGAGCTGTGCGCTAGAATACCGAGCAAGGTATCAGTCGCGACATATTTCTGTTTTTGTAAGGTGACCAAAATAACCGCAAGTACTAAGCAGCAAATAAGCAGTGCAAGGTTCAAGTTAATATTAAAGAGAAAGCCAAGTGCAATCCCCAATAATGACGCATGCGAAAGCGTATCACCGAAGTAAGCCATTTTCCGCCAGACAACAAACGAGCCCAAAGGGCCTGCAATCAATGCGATACCAATGCCAGCAGCAAGGGCGGGTAGAAGAAACTCAAGCATTTTTATTGTCCGAACAAGGTTCTGAGTGATCGTGAGTGTGTTGACATGGCCCTACAGGGCTACCTGCTGAATCATGGTCGTGATTGTGTTGATGATGATACAGCGCCAGTTGTTCGCTTTGTTGTTTACCAAATAAAGCGACATACGATGGGTGGTTAGTAATTGCATCGGGCTCACCAGAACAACAGATATGATGATGCAAACAGATAACATGATCTGTTTTAGCCATCACAAGGTGTAGGTCATGAGACACCATTAAAATAGCGCAATCAAGCTTGTCTCTGAGTGACTGGATTAAGCTATACAATTCTAGTTGCCCGTTTACATCAACACCTTGTACAGGTTCGTCGAGTACCAGTACATCGGGTTTTTGTAATAATGCACGTGCGAGTAAAACGCGCTGAGTTTCCCCGCCTGATAAACTGTGCATGTCGCTATGATGCAGATGTGGGCCACCGACTAAACGTAATGCTTCCAAGCGATCGGATTCAGAGTAGCGTCCTGCTAAGCGCATAAAGCGATCCACGGTAAGTGGCAGCGAGGCATTAAGCTGAAGCTTTTGTGGGACGTAACCAATACGTAATCCTTTCTTACGGATAACTTTGCCCGCAGATGGTTTACGTAATCCCGTGATAACCTTCACTAAGGTGGACTTCCCTGCGCCATTTGGTCCAATTAAGGTTGTGATTTGGCCTCGTTCAAGTTTCAGAGATACTTGATCGAGCACGTGCCGTTCCGCAAAGGTAACGGTGACTGACTGTAATTCAACTAATATGGTCATAAAAAAGAGATTAGTAAGGACGTTAGCAAGCTTGGATGTTACAATATAACACTAATTTTTCTATTAGTGATCACAATTATAATGGAAACCAATATGAGTCGCTTTATCTCATTCGGATTAATCTTCACTTTTTTCTTTTCTAGCCATTTGATGGCAAAAGAGTTTAACGTTGTAACTAGTGTTAAACCATTGCAACTTATTGTACAAGAATTGACTCAAGGTGTGACTGCACCACAGGTGCTATTACCTGCCGGGGCTTCACCGCATGATTATGCATTGAAACCGTCAGATGTAAAAAAAATTCATGATGCAGATTTAGTGATTTGGGTTGGACCTGAACTTGAAACCTTTATGGCAAGAATACTGACAAATGATGTGACTAATATAGCATTGACTAGTCAGTCATCAATTGACTTCTTATATTACGATCATGATGAAGAAGGTGACCATACTGGACATGATCATAGCCACGAAGGGGTAGATCCTCACTTTTGGATGGGGCCCAAACAGTCATTACAAGCAGCAACTGTAATTACTGACACATTGATTGATTTTGACCCGTTGCATAAAAATGAATATAAAGCTAATCTTGCCCTGTTTGAAAAATCGGTGAATATTGCCACCGATGAGTTAAAAAAACAGCTTCAACCAGTGACACAACATGGCTACTTTGTTTTCCATGACGGCTACGGTTATTTTGAAAAGTATTTCAAGTTAAACAATTTGGGGCACTTTACCGTAAAGCCAGATCGTCGACCTGGTGCTAAAACTCTTATTTCAATCCGCCGTGCGCTGCAAGAGAAGCAAGCTTACTGTGTGTTTAGTGAGCCTCAGTTCTCTCCTGCGGTTGTTGGTAGTGTAGTAAATGGCACTGGTGTCAGCATTGGAACGTTAGATCCAATGGCTACAAATATTGCTTACGAGCAGGGTGGATATATCGCGTTCTTACAAGAACTAGGTCAAAGTTTTACCAAGTGTCTTAAATAATAATGAAATTACATAAGGTTGCAGCTGCGACAATCAAGCAGCTCCCACGCCAACACCGTATTGCGCTAGCTTCAACATCCTTGTTGCTGCTTGCTGCCTTTGTATGGCAGCCCTCGAAACCGATTACGCTTAGCACCTTCGGGGCGAATGAGCGTGTAGATATCGCACTTAGTTCCGACTTGGAAAAGCTGTCAGATATGAACAGTGAACCCATCGGTGAAGTTGTCGACCCTAAAGACCCTGAGTTTTTGGTGCCAAAAGATGAACTAGAGCAGCAGCTTCAAGAAGAGGTTGATGTATCACACACTCACCAAGTCGCCTCTGGTGAAACTCTCGGATCTATTTTCTCGCAGTATGCGTTACCTATTTCAAATATGTATTCGCTCATCAATGTGAATAAATCTATTCAGAACCTTCGTGTTGGCCAAACCATTGAATGGTCGGTAGACGATGAAGGTCAAGTGACTGAGTTTTCGGTTAAACGCAGTGCCAAAATTACCGATACTTTTTCTTTAACCAATAATGGTTACTCATACGAAAAAGTGGAAGAAAATGGTGAGATTAAGCCTGTTGTGCTAACTGGACGCATTAGCGGTAGTTTTTATAATTCAGCGATGGCTGCGGGATTAACGGCTAACCAAATTCAAACTTTAGCGCAGAAGCTACAATGGCGTTTTGATTTTGGGCGCGAAGCTCGCAAAGGTGATCGTTTTGCTGTAACCGTTGATCGTGAATTTATTGATGGCCGTGCTGTTAATAAAGGCGAAGTGAAAGCAATCTATTACCTGAGCGGTAAACGTGAAGTGTTTGCGATGCGTTTAGGTGACAATTCGTTTTATGATGCCGATGGTAAGAGCCTTGATCGTGCTTTACGCCGACTTCCATTAGAAAAGCGTTATCGTATAAGCTCACCATTTAATCCTACGCGTAAGCATCCTATTACTGGTCGAATTTCACCACACAATGGAACTGACTTTGCGGTACCAATTGGTACCTCAGTACTTGCCGCTGGTGATGGTGTAGTGGTGAAATCAAGC
The DNA here is from genome assembly GCF_002265265.1 of Photobacterium sanguinicancri. Lineage (GTDB taxonomy): Bacteria > Pseudomonadota > Gammaproteobacteria > Enterobacterales > Vibrionaceae > Photobacterium > Photobacterium sanguinicancri. The sequence goes on along the minus strand of NZ_NOIF01000055.1, from coordinate 22,241 downwards.
AAGCACCCATTAGCGGGTAATTACATTGTTATCAAACATGGTCGTGAATACATGACGCGCTACCTTCACTTAAATAAACGTTTAGTGAAAGTGGGCGATAAGGTGACCATGGGTGAACGTATTGCGCAAAGTGGTAACACAGGGCGCTCAACAGGGCCTCACTTACACTATGAGCTAATTAAAAAGAATCGCCCAGTGAACGCAATGAAAGTCCCATTGCCACAGGCTGAACCTGTTCCATCTAAAGATCGTAAGGATTATTTACGATTAGCCAGCGAAGAACGTCAGAAGTTATTAGCTGTTATGCCGGGTTAATTTTACATCATAATGAAAGTTGTAAAATGCGCACTTTTAGTGCGCATTTTTTTTTGCGGTAAAGTTGTGTTTTAGAGAGCGAGGCTCAATACCTATGGAATATCAAGAATCCAATGTAGCCGTATGAATAACAAGCACTTTATAGCTAAGTTACTTAACCGAAATGTAAATAAGTTAATCTTTGTTGACTTTAATCAAGACGTAAGGTGTTGCGATATGTAACATAGCAACATTAAATGCTAATTATTATTATTAAGGTAAGCGATTCATGAAGCTGTCGGAAATGGCATGTGGTGTGGGTGCAGTAGTGACTAATTTATCAGCTCTACCTACAGCAACGCGTAAAAAGCTAATGGTTATGGGTTTACTACCCAATACTGAAATCTCGGTTGTGCGCATCGCACCAATGGGTGATCCACTTCAGGTTCGTGTTCGTGGTGTTGATATTGCACTGCGCAAGCAAATTGCCGCAAATATTGATGTGGAGGTGCGCTAATGCAGTACAACATTCTTACGGTTGGTAATCCAAATAGTGGTAAAACAACACTCTTTAATGGTTTAACGGGCGCTAAACAGCAAGTCGGTAACTGGGCGGGTGTTACGGTTGAGAAGAAAACCGGTAGATACCAATGTTCTGGCGATGATTTTGCGCTAACCGATTTACCTGGTATTTATAACCTTGATAGCGCTAATGATGCTAACAGTCTTGATGAAGCGATTGCATCTCGTGCTATTTTGACATCACCCGCTGATGTGATCATTAATGTTGTTGATGCATCTAGCCTTGAACGTAGTCTTTACATGACCCTACAACTACGTGAACTTGGCCGCCCTATGGTTGTTGTCCTTAATAAAATGGACGTTCTACAGCGTCAACGCCAAGTGCTCGATGTTAAAGCTCTCGAGAAGGCATTAGGCTGCCCAGTTTTTACTTTATCAGCAAATAACCAAAATCAAGTTGCTGATTTTAAAATGAAGCTGCATAAAATGCTGACACAAGGTGTCGCAGTTAAAGAGCTAAGCCTTAATTACGGTGACGTATTTGAAGCGGCAATTAAAGAGCTAACGCCATTATTTGCAAGCGCTGAAGTTAATGCTCGCTCACAAGCTATTCGCGTACTAGAAAATGATACGCTGATCATTAATCGCTTATCTGAATCAGATAAGAACGCGGCATGTAATATTCGCAATAAAGTAGCCGTTGTCGTTGATCCTGACATTCAAGTTGCTGACGTACGTTACACATTCTTACACCAACTTTGTCAGCAAGTTCGTCGCCAAGAAGGTAAGCTAAGCCGCAGCGTGAGTGATAAAATTGATAGCGTGCTACTTCACCGTGCGTTTGGTATTCCTTTCTTCTTCGTTGTTATGTACCTGATGTTCATGTTCTCTATTAACATTGGCAGTGCATTTATCGATTTCTTCGATATCAGCGTTGGTGCCGTGTTAGTGGATGGCGGTCATTACCTGCTTGACGGGCACTTACCTATTTGGCTTGTTACTGTTATTGCTGACGGTATCGGTGGTGGTATTCAAACCGTCGCGACTTTCATTCCTGTAATTGCTTGTCTGTACTTGTTCTTGGCTCTACTTGAGAGCTCAGGTTACATGGCGCGTGCAGCGTTTGTACTTGATAAAGTGATGCAAAAAGTTGGCTTGCCGGGTAAAGCATTCGTACCTTTGGTTCTCGGCTTTGGTTGTAACGTTCCCGCTATTATGGCAACCCGTACACTAGAGCAAGAACGTGAACGTAAACTTGCAGCAGCAATGGCACCCTTTATGTCATGTGGTGCACGTTTACCTGTATACGCGTTATTTGCGGCGGCTTTCTTCCCTGATAGCGGTCAAAACGTGGTATTTGCGTTGTACCTGCTAGGTATTTTTGCTGCTGTCCTTACTGGCCTTATCTTACGTAATACGCTTTATCCTGGTTCAAGTGACAGTTTCATCATGGAAATGCCAGACTATGAATTACCGACTATGCGTAACGTTGGTATTAAAACGTGGCAGAAACTGAAAAAATTCGTACTGGGTGCGGGTAAGACAATCGTTGTGGTTGTTGCTTTCTTGAGCTTCTTCAACTCATTAGGTACAGACGGTACTTTTGGTAACGAAGATACTGAAGTGTCAGTGCTATCGAGAGCGGCTCAAATTGTAACGCCTGTACTTGCACCTATTGGTGTGAAGGAAGATAACTGGCCTGCAACTGTGGGTATTATTACGGGTATCTTTGCAAAAGAAGCGGTAGTCGGCACCTTGAACAGCTTGTATGCGCCATCTTCAGATGATGACGACGCAGAATATGACTTGCTAGGTAGTTTGCAAGAAGCCGTTGGTAGTATTGGCGCCAACCTATCCGACCTAAGCTACAGCGATCCACTTGGTATTACCGTTGGTGAGCTTAACGACTTAGATGCCGTTGCTGAAGACCAAGAAGTTGATGCCTCTGTATTTGGTAACATTCAAGCGCATTTTGTTAGCTCGGCAGCTGCAATGGCATACCTAATCTTCATCCTGCTGTACACGCCATGTGCGGCGGCAATGGGGGCTTATGTTCGTGAATTTGGTCAGAAGTTCTCACTGTTTATTGCAGGTTGGACTATGCTGCTGGCTTACACATTTGCATCTGTGTTCTACCAAGTTGCACACTTCTCTGATCACCCAACAAGCAGCATGCTGTGGATTGCGTTCTTCGTCGCGATCAATGCAGGCTTACTGATACTGTTTAAGCGTGAAGGTAAGAAGCAACAAGCAGAGGCTCTAGCACTATGATTTTAAAGCAGCTGAAAGACTATATAGAACAGAAAGGACGCGCGCGTCGTAGCGATTTAGCTCATCACTTTGGTATGAGTGAAGATGGTGTTGATGCAATGATTGCGATCTGGGTTCAAAAAGGGAAGATAGGCAAGGAGCTAGTAGGTTGTGACGCTGATAGCTGTTGCCAGAGTGCCCAAGAAGTATGGTATCGACAGCTGCAAGACAATGAACTCTCTATAACGGTAATGCGTTAGGTTCAGTGTTTTAAAATTCAATGCGATTAAAAAGGCAACCGAGAGGTTGCCTTTTTTGATCTAAAACTTGGTCTTAGCTGATAGTGACAAAGCCAGTAATAGCACTGAGTTCTTCGCGTAGTTCTTCTGCTAATGCCAGTTGCAGCTCAGCATTGCGCTGCGTGCCCTCGGTATTTCCCCACACTGGACCTGGCCAAGCGACATCGTTTTCAAAACGGGCAATATGATGAACATGAAGCTGTGGCACTAGGTTACCTAAAGCTCCTACGTTGATCTTATCGGCTTTGTAATCATTTTCGAGCAACGCAGCAACAGCGCTTGATTCGTTAATGAGTTGATACTGCTCACTTTGATCTAAGTGGTGGATCTCACGTAAATCGTTTTTACGCGGAACTAAGATCAGCCAAGGACCTAATGCTTCTTTTGAGAGTAAAACACGGCAAAGGGGAAGATCGCCCAAAACTGTGGTATCTGTCGCTAAACGAGAGTGAAGCATGAAATTCATTGTAAATATTCCTATAGAGTACAGCGGCGCTCACAGGCTGCTAGATTGAGTATTTTCAAACATTCGCACTGCGCTATTCTGACATTAAAGATACCAAGTATAAATAATTGAACCGTCTTAAGGTGTGATTACGCAGCCAATGGTTAAATACATAATATCGCACCATTTTTTTTATACAACGACGTAACGATAATACCAGTACCATAATTAACTAAGCCGAATATTGCACAGCAAAAATACTTTGAACTAGGCATAGATTACAGTTAGCTATTTGTTCGAACGACAAAATTTATGACGTAGTTATTAGTGGTTTTAACCAGCAAGAATGATTTGGTAATCATGATATTGGTATATTAAGAATGGAGAAAGTAGATGGCCGCAGAATATCAAGCCATACTCGATTACTGGTTCGGGGATATTGAGGGTGAAGTGACGACAACCAATAAAGGTGCGTTGTGGTTTCAAGGAGGGGCTGACATTGATCAGTATATTACGGATAATTTTCTTCCGTTGGTGAGTAAAGCCGGAACGGGAGAGCTAGCCTATTGGGCAAAAGAGCCGAGAGGCGCGTTAGCGTTGATTATTTTACTCGACCAATTTAGTCGTAATATATATCGTGGTTTAAGTGCCGCTTTTCGTAATGATGCACTGGCATTAGCAATTTGTAAGCGCGGATTAGCACAGAACATTGATCAACAGCTCTCACCGATAGAGCGTGTTTTTTTCTATCTGCCATTAGAGCATTCAGAGGTACTCGAGGATCAGGAAGAATGCGTATTCCGCTTTGAGCAACTCCGCCAGTTAGTGTCGAATGAAAACAGAGATATGTTCGACGGGTTTTATGACTACGCTATTAAGCACTGCGACGTGGTGAAAGCATTTGGCCGTTTTCCACACCGTAATGCGGCGCATGGTCGGCTTTCAACAACCGAAGAACTAGCGTGGTTGCATGAAGGCGGCCAGCGATTTGGACAATAAGTTTGCTGTGGTGGCGGGCGAGCAATATACGGTTAAAAAAAGGTCAGCAGAACTGACCTTTGAGTATTTGTTTTATCGTAAGTTTGCGCGGCTTAACTGATTGGTAACACGCGATTTCGGCCCAACTTTTTGGCATCATTCAAGAATTGATCAGCGCGGCGGATCACCTCTTCCGCGTTTTCTGTTCTATTTCTTTCTGCAATACCAAACGACGCTGTAATGGTATTAATCCGCTCACCATTACGACGATCAAGCACAGAAATCTTTTCTATACTGCGGCGCAGTGTTTCAGCATGCTGGCGGGCAGAGGAATGGTTTCGATTCATCAATATGATGGCAAATTCTTCACCGCCATAACGGTATGCCTGCATTTGTTCTCGGCAGCTTTCTTTCAAACGACGAGAGACCGCTTTGATGACCTGATCACCAAGTTGGTGTCCATAGGTGTCGTTGAATATTTTGAATTTATCAATATCGAGCATGATAAGAGCAAAAGGGAGCGATTTTTGTTGCAGGCTATCAATATCACGGTCAAATGCCCGACGATTGAAAAGGTGCGTTAATGCGTCTTCATTCGCTTCTTTTTGACTCTCATGCAAGGCTTCGCGCAAAGAGGCAATTTCTTGCTGGGCGGTGTTCAGCTGGCTTTTGAATGCCCCTGTTGAAAGCTGAATATTACGTGATTCTTTAATTAGCCCACGTACCAATCCCATGGTTTCTTCTAGAGAAAGACCTTCACGTTCAGCAGATTCTAACTGCGTAAAACCCTTATTGAGGTTTAGCTGGAAGGATTCGGTTTCTGTCAACGTGTCTGTCATTGAGTGAGACACTTCCTGCATCATCAGCGTTAAGCTTTGTTTGAGTTGCGATATATCTTGTACCGCTTTACTGGCTATATGTTGATGATAAAGTTGTTCACAAGCCGTTGGGGTGCATTGACCTTGAGAGGCGATTTCACCATCAATCGCTTGGTTTAATAACGGTGACTCTTGAGAAACATAGGTGTACCACAGCGCATAATTCGCTGGAGTAGTAGGGACTTTGTGCTTGATCATCAGCGGTACAGTTTGTTTTAGTGTTTCCGTTGATTTCACAAAGTTATCTTTGTTCATAGCCTGCATTCCATCGATCAGCAGAGGGGGAAGTCATAACATCTAACCATCGCGACATTGGTTTTTTAACTCGCTATTTTATATTGTGGAGCGAGTTGCCGCGCTTTATTCTATTTTGTCTTAAGCACAAAAAAGCCTTCTAAGGATACCCTAGAAGGCTCGTATTTTTTAGTCTAACGTAACATTTATTTACATGCGTTCTAGGGTTTCGATACCTAGAAGATCAAGACCTTGCTTGATAGTTTTTGATGTAAGAAGTGCTAGTTTTAAACGGCTTTGCTTCACATCTTCTTCTGCATTCAGAATTGGGCATGCTTCGTAGAAGCTTGAGAATTTACCTGCTAGTTCAAATAGGTAAGTACACATTAGGTGTGGCTGACCTTCACGAGCAACGTTCAATACTGCTTCTTCAAATTGTAGAAGAGTCGATAGAAGTGCTTGTTCTTTCTCGTCGTTGATCACGATAGGGTGAGTCAGATCTGCAACTTCAACGTTTGCACGTTTGAAGATAGAAGATACACGAGTGTAAGCGTACTGCATATAAGGTGCAGTGTTGCCTTCAAACGCTAGCATGTTGTCCCAATCGAAGATGTAGTCAGTCGTACGGTGTTTAGAAAGATCCGCGTACTTCACAGCAGCCATAGCAACAGTATTCGCGATAGTCGCTTTTTCTTCTGCATCTAGCTCTGGGTTTTTCTCTTCAATCAGTTTAGCTGCACGTAGCTCTGCTTCATCAAGAAGATCAGCTAGACGAACAGTACCGCCAGCACGAGTCTTGAATGGACGACCGTCTTTGCCAAGCATCATGCCGAATGCGTGGTGCTCTAGTGTTACGTTTTCAGGTAAGTAACCTGCTTTACGCACGATAGACCAAGCTTGCATTAGGTGTTGGTGTTGACGTGAATCGATGAAGTAAAGTACACGATCGGCGTTTAGTTCTTCGTAGCGGTATTTAGCACAAGCAATATCGGTTGTTGTGTATAGGAAACCGCCATCACGCTTCTGGATGATAACACCCATAGGCTCGCCGTCTTTGTTTTTATATTCGTCTAGGAATACAACTTGTGCGCCATCACTTTCTACTGCAAGGCCTTTTTCTTTAAGGTCTGCAACAATGCCTGGAAGCATGTGGTTGTACATAGATTCACCCATAACGTTATCACGAGTTAGTGATACGTTGAGGCGGTCGTAGTTCTGCTGATTTTGAACCATAGTAACGTCGACAAGTTTCTTCCACATTTGCGCACAGAATTCGTCACCGCCTTGTAGTTTTACTACGTAGCCACGTGCACGTGCTGCAAATTCTTCGTCTTCGTCGTACATTTTCTTCGATTCACGGTAGAACGCTTCAAGGTCAGATAGCTCCATTGAAACTTCACCAGACTCTTTTTGTACACGTTCAAGGTTTGCAATCAGCATACCGAACTGTGTGCCCCAGTCACCAATGTGGTTAGCACGAGTAACATTGTGGCCAAGGAATTCAAGCGTACGAACAACGGCATCACCAATGATGGTTGAACGAAGGTGACCTACGTGCATTTCTTTTGCTACGTTTGGCGCAGAGTAGTCAACAACGATGTTCTGTTGTGCTTCAGCTGCAACACCAAGACGGTCATCTTTTAATGCTTCTTCAGCGCGTTCAGCAAGCCATGCTTTGTCTAAGAAGATGTTGATGAAACCAGGGCCTGCAATTTCTACTTTTTCTGCAATGCCGTCTAGTTCAAGCACATCAATCACTTTTTGTGCGAATTCGCGTGGGTTAGTTCCCAGTTTTTTCGCAACACCCATGACACCGTTAGCTTGGTAGTCACCAAATTGAATTTTTGCTGATTGGCGAACGGCTGCTGGGCTTCCAGCTGGTGCGCCAGCGGCTTCAAGAGCCTGAGAAACCTTGTCATTAATTAGTGCTTGAATATTCACACGCTTATCCTTCAAATCGTTTAGGACGCCAGATACCGGTAATCTAGCGTTGCAAGAACGTCACTGTGCTCGAGTTCATATACCGTCAAAAATAGTCACGGCACCGAGAACAAAGGGTTAATATCCCTAGGAAATTGGCTTGCGTGAGTATTTTTGACGGGCTAGTGTTACTTTCAGAACAGAAAGTCTGCGAACACAGAGTCTTAATGCCCTAATAATACCCACAAAGTAAGGTGTTTTGGCAACCCATAAAGTGTATTGTTTGCGATTTTTTTTTCGCTTGGTGTGTAGGGTGAAAATTATGCATCAAGCAAGATGGGGTAAGGTCTGTGGTGGCAAAGGTTATCCTTTCGCCTTGTGCGAAAACATGGATAATTATGCGCTTGTTGAGAAATATAAAAACAACTGGAGAAAAAACATGCAAAAGCTCTTTGATGTGGGCTTACACCCTGAACAAATGTTGGCAGAATTACCTGCGTTTATGAGCAAAATTTCAGACTTAGCAACTACGCTGGGGATTGATCTTACGCCGTATCAAGCTGACCACATTGCTTTGCGTGTTAATGATCATGAATTGGCAAAAGCCTTGCACCAAGCATGGTTAGCCTATGGTGATGAATGGTCGAATAATGAAATTAATGGCCGTCCAATTATCGTGATTGGTTTTACTCAGCCATTAGAAGTTGCAGGTTGGACAATTGAGGCACTTGAATTACCTTACCCAAGTGACAAAGTTTACCCACAGCAGGGCTGGGAGCATGTCGAATTTGTGATTCCCTCGCAAGCTGCGACAACGGATGAGTTACAAGAAGACTTAGCCGTACTCTTGCCTACATTGGCTTGGGATGCATTAGCGGAACACGGTATTAAGGTGAAGGCCAGTTCGCCATCAGGCGAGCATGAGCGCTTGGCTAACCCTACTTACGCATTCAAGCAAGATAATCTCTGCATTAAGCTTCACCCTTGTAGCTTAAAAGCGGTGATTGATAGTGAAATAGCATAAAGAGTATTGATAATCTGCGAGTCAATTAAAAAAGGCGTACAGAGTCGTACGCCTTTTGTGTCTTTTTACTGTCCGCCCTGAAATATGTTTATTACGATTGAATTGAGCTGGATTAGGTAGCCAATACAATTAACAGCATAAAGCTACAGGATTACAGTACGGTTCCCCAGTACAAACACGCGATCATCTACTACCAACCCCAGTGCTTTACTTAAAACAGATTTTTCAACATCTCGGCCAGAACGTGCCATATCGCTGGCGTTAAAGTTATGATCTACCGGAATAACATTTTGAGTAATGATAGGACCTTCATCTAAATCATTAGTGACAAAATGGGCTGTTGCACCAATGATTTTGACGCCACGTTCGTACGCTTGTAAGTAGGGTTTAGCACCAATAAAAGCAGGGAGAAAACTGTGGTGGATATTGATGATTTTATGGGGGAGTTGAGCAACAAATTCAGGTGTTAAAATACGCATGTATTTTGCTAGCACCACATAGTCAGGCAGGTATTGCTGCACAACGGCCAGCAAAGCGGCCTCGTGCTCTTCACGACTAAGCCCTTCGTGGCTAATGTGGTGGAAGGGGATATCAAATTTTTCTGTTAGTCCCTGTAAGGCATCGTAGTTACCTATGACAGCGGTAATTTCAATATCTAAACTGCCATCAAAGGCTTTGACCAAAATGTCGCCTAAGCAATGCGCTTCTTTGGTAACCATGATGACCACACGTTTACGCGCGGAGCTAATGAGTTGACGATGACTGCCTTGTGGCAAGGCGTGGTCAAGATCCAATAAGAAAGTTTCATCATTGAATACACCTTCTAATTCAGTGCGCATGAAGAACTGTTGATTTGGGTTATCTACAAACTCATTATTATGAATAATATTCAGCTGATGCTTATAACAAATGTTGGTGATTTTTGAAATCAGACCGACGGCATCTGGGCAATCGGTGAGTAATGTCTTCTTTTCCATTGTCTTCCTTGAATATTTATTTTAATCATCCTTTCTCTTTATTACCCGCTATTGTTTGTATGGTCAAAGGCTTTCCACTTATTCCTTGCTGCGTTTGACGCTCAACATGGTAATTAATCATGGTCGCTCGCGGTGATTATTGGCATAATGGCGCGTTATCTACTGTATAAATAACCAATACTATGATCGAGAAGTTTTTTGCTGCAGGCGGCGCGTTGGACAAGGCGATTCCAGGCTTTCAGGCTCGCCAACCTCAAATAGACATGGCTAAGGCTGTCGACAGTGCTATTAACGAGCAAACTCAACTGGTCGTTGAGGCTGGAACGGGAACGGGTAAGACGTTTGCGTACGTTGTTCCTGCGTTAGTGCGTGGCAAAAAAACGATCATAAGTACGGGGTCTAAAAACTTACAGGAACAGCTTTTTCACCGTGATTTGCCGTTGATGGCAGATGCACTGGGTTTTACTGGGCGCTTATCTTTATTGAAAGGGCGGAGTAACTATCTTTGTCATGACCGACTTAGCCGCCAGATCACTGAAAGCCATGGGCAGTATGCCGATCCTACTTTATTAACCCAGCTGGTTAAAATTCGCACGTGGTCATCAGCGACTAAAACAGGCGATCTTGGCGAGTGTGAAACCATTGCTGAAGATAGTCCCGTGATCCCGATGATCACCTCGAATAACGATAACTGCCTAGGGCGAGAGTGTCCTTCCTACGATGATTGCTTTGTTGTAAAAGCAAGGCGCAAGGCAATGGAAGCGGATATCGTGGTGGTTAACCATCACTTATTTTTGGCAGATTTAGCCATTAAAGAAACAGGGTTTGGTGAGCTGATCCCTGAAGCGGAAGTGTTCATCTTTGATGAAGCCCACCAAATGCCTGATATTGCCAGCCAATATTTTGGTCAGAGCTTATCGAGCCGTCAGATCCAAGAGCTCGCGAAAGACATTGAAATTGGTTACCGCACCGAAGCCAAAGATATGCGCCAATTACAGAAAATGGCCGATCGTTTATCGCAAGCCGCAGCTGAAATGCGAATTGTATTAGGTGAGCCTGGCTATCGTGGTAACTGGCGTGACGCATCGAATAACCCTGCAATTCAGCGTGAATTGGTGCGATTGAGCGATGCGCTTGAATTGGCTCATGAAGTATTGAAGCTAGCATTGGGGCGAAGTCAGTTATTGGATGCCGCTTTTGAGCGTGCCACGTTATTAAAAGCGCGATTAGTCCGTTTAGCTGATACGTCTATTACCGGCTATTCCTATTGGTATGAATGTACGCCGCGCCATTTTAGTTTGAATATCACGCCTTTGTCGGTAGCCGATAAATTTCGCGAACAAATGCAGCAACAGCAAGGGGCGTGGATTTTCACCTCTGCGACCTTGGCGGTTGATGGTGATTTTGGTCACTTTAGCCACCGATTAGGGTTAGAGCCGAAGCAGCAGTTTTCATTAGAAAGCCCATTTGATTACCAATCGCAAGCGTTACTTTGTGTCCCTCGTTTCTTACCTGAACCGAATAGCTTTGGTATTGCCGATAAGCTGGTAGAAATGCTGGCTCCCATTATCGAGCATAACCAAGGCCGCTGTTTCTTCTTATGTACTTCGCACCAAATGGTTAGGGATTTAGCCGAAGGTTTTAGAGCGGTGTTAGATATTCCTGTTCTAGTCCAAGGTGAGACGACTAAACAGCGTTTGTTGGCTGAATATTTAGAGCGTGGAAATGCGTTGTTAGTGGCAACAGGCGCCTTCTGGGAAGGAATTGATGTTAGAGGGCAAGCCCTTAGCTGTGTTATTATCGATAAATTGCCTTTTACTGCACCGGATGATCCGCTGCTAAAAGCGCGTATTGAAGATTGTCGCCTTCGTGGTGGTGACCCTTTTGCGCAAGTTCAAATTCCTGATGCTGTTATCACCTTAAAACAAGGGGTGGGGCGCCTTATTCGAGATAAAAAAGATAAAGGCGTATTAGTAATTTGTGACAACCGATTAGTTACCCGTCCGTATGGCGCGGTATTTCTACGTAGTCTACCGTCAATTCCACGTACTCGAGATGTGGCTGGCGTTGGGCAGTTTCTTAGTGCAATCAATGATCTTGATTGTACCGAAGTTAAGTAATTTAGCATTCAGAGGCTTGAATGAGCACCAAAATCTTAGCGGTTGATACCGCAACTGAGAACTGTTCTGTTGCCCTAATGGTGGGTGATGATGTGATTTCACGCTGTGAGTATGCTCCCCGTGAACACACCACAAAAATCTTACCTATGGTTGACGCAGTGTTAGCCGAAGGTGGCGTTTCGCTGAAACAATTAGATGCACTCGCATTTGGTCGTGGCCCTGGTAGTTTTACTGGTGTGCGCATTGGTATTGGTATTGCGCAAGGTCTGGCCTTTGGTGCCGATTTACCTATGGTTGGCGTTTCTACTTTGGCTGCAATGGCACAAGGCACTTACCGTGTACATCAAGCAGAACGCGTTCTATCCGCGATTGATGCGCGTATGGGCGAACTGTATTGGGGGCAATATGCTCGCCAAGCAAACGGTGACTGGTTGGTTCAAGGTGAAGAGATGGTAATTGCACCAGCTGATTTGCTAACACGTTTTGAATCACAACAAGGTAAGTGGTTAACTGCAGGTACAGGTTGGCCAGAATATGCTGAACCTCTTGCACAGTTAGATGTCGAAACTGAAGCAGGCACAATCCTTTACCCGGACTCTCAAGATATGGTTGTGTTGGCAAATTTTGCTTTTGCACGTGGTGAGGTAGTGGATGCAGAACATGCAAGCCCAGTCTATCTTCGAGATAAAGTAACGTGGAAAAAACTTCCTGGTCGTGAGTAATCGCGCCTAATAAGCGAGGAATAATTCTACAATTATGGTTTCTATTCATCGTTTACCGCCATCGATAAACCCGCAGCAAAAGCCGCGGGTTTCTAAAACACCTACCTCACAGCCAGCGACTGAGCCAACGGCGGTATCCAAAGCGGTATCCAAAAATGTGTCTCAGTCGATGCGTTCAGCGGATCATTCAGCCTTGATCCAAGAAGCTCGTAGCCATATTCAATATGATCAGCCTGAAGGTAAACATCGCGATGCAGTATCGTCGTATTTAGACGTAATGAATCAGCAAAAACGCGATGAACTCTCAGCCATGATCGGTGTTGATATGTATGCCTAACAAAAAAGTAAACGTTTGCTTACGTTGGGCCTTGATGCGCTGGATGGATAATGAACAATTGCTATGGAGAAACGCATGTTTAAAAAGCTATTTCTTGGGGTGTTCTTAGTCTTTATGGTAGGCTGCGCGAGCTTACCAGAGACATTGAAAACGCAAACTGAAACGCCAATTACCGATCTGGTGACCATCATTGATGATCCCGATGGTGCTCAAGGTCAAGAAGTTCGTTTAGGTGGCATTATTGCTTCGATAACCAATGAAAAAGATCGCACTCGCTTAGAAATAGCCAGCTTGCCTTTGACTTCAGATGGTCGTCCGCGTATTGATTCAAAGCCTGTTGGACGTTTCGTTGCTTATGTGCCCGGTTTTCTTGAACCGTTAGAGTATGCTCCCGATCGTTTAGTCACGGTAGTGGGACGCCTAACAGGAAAAGAAGACGGTAAAGTTGGAGAGCATGAATATGCGTTCCCAGTAGTGGATGCGACAGGCAACCAAATTTGGCGTGTTAAGCAAGAAATTAGAATGGATGAGTTTGACTCTTACCATAGTTGCTTTGGTTCACGTTGTTCTTACTTTGGCTTTGGCACCACACGAGGTGAGGTTTATCATCGTGTAACAAAATAGCGTTGATAGTGCTTAACTCGAGAAACGTAATGAAAGAAATGGCTTTTCAGCTTGCAGAGCGTCAACTTACCGCAATGACAGTAAGCGACAGTGATGCTGAAAAGCCGATATTGTTAATGCTTCATGGCTGGCAAGATAATGCCGCTAGCTTCCGATCCTTATTTCCGCAGTTGCAAGACCACTATCGCCTCTATGCGCTAGATTGGCCGGGACACGGTTATTCAGAGCGAAGAGATGCCGATAACTATTATCACTTCTTTGATTATGTTGATGACTTACACCAAGTTATTTTACAGCTAGACGCCAATAAGGTGTATTTAGTTGGACATTCACTTGGGGCATTAGTGGCATCAGCATACAGTGCCGCATTTCCTGAAAAGGTGGCGGGGTTAGTGTTGATTGAAGGTTTATCGCCATTACATGAAGCGCATGATAATGCGGTAACTCGATTACGCAATGGTGTATTAAGCCGACAACGATATCGCCAGCGTAGTCAACAAAAACCACGACGAAAAATGGCCTCGTTTGAGCAAGCATTAGCGCTGCGTTGCCAGGTTAATCAATTGAGCGCAGCCTTATTAAACCCCATTGTTGAGCGCGGCGTGCAATGCATTGATGGGGGGTATTATTGGCGTCATGATGAACGGCTGCGTTGTGATTCTTTATATCGTATCGCACAAGAGCATGCGCAAGCCTTAATGTCGGCGATAGAGTGTCCGGTTTTGTCTATTGTGGGTGAGCACGGTTTTCCGCGCCTACAACAGAGAGCACCGGAATTAGGTTGGGTGAAAAACATTCAACAACAGCGTGTGGCTGGTGGACATCATTGCCACCTTGAAAGCCCTAAGGCTGTCTGTAAATCAATAGTGGCGTTTATGTCAAATATTGAAAATCTGGCCTAATCAGTTTGTGTTAATCATATGTTAGTTATGCTGTAATGTGCTGATAAAGCATTGTTTGAACTATACCTTTGTCCGTAATTCATGTGGTATGAAGTTGCTTCGGTGACATGGTTTAACATCAATACCTTATATTGTTATCAATAGATAAGATAACAGTAAAGGTGGGGAGTGATAAGTCGATAACCCAATGGATCATGAACAGACAATTACAGACATAGATATTTCCCTTACAGCAAATTCAATAGGCATCATCGCCAAGAAACAGGAGAGTGCAAGTGGATAAGGTTTGGCTTAACCGCTATCCGGAAGATGTACCGGCAGAAATTACCCCCGATCAATACCCATCATTAGTTGAGATGTTTGAACAATCAGTTCAAAAATATGCTGATCAAACAGCATTCATCAACATGGGTCAGGTGATGACCTTCCGTAAATTGGAAGAACGAAGCCGTGCGTTTGCCGCATACTTACAAAATGAGCTAAAGCTTCAAAAGGGTGACCGTGTTGCCGTGATGATGCCGAACTTGCTGCAATACCCAATCGCACTATTTGGTATTTTACGTGCGGGTTGTGTTGTTGTGAATGTGAACCCACTTTACACCCCACGTGAACTTGAGCATCAGTTAAATGACTCTGGCGCGAAAAGCATTGTTATCGTTTCTAACTTTGCACATACGCTAGAAAACGTTGTTAAAAACACGGGCGTTAAGCACGTTATTTTAACTCGTCTTGGTGATCAGTTATCACGCCCTAAAGGTACATTGGTTAACTTTGTTGTTAAATACATCAAAAAAATGGTACCAAAATACGACCTTCCGCATGCCATTTCATTACGTTCGGCGCTAAGCAAAGGTCGTCGTATGCAGTATGTGAAGCCATTTATGTCGGGTGATGATATTGCCTTCTTGCAGTACACAGGTGGTACTACGGGGGTGGCGAAAGGTGCAATGCTAACGCACCGTAATATGCTCGCGAACGTGATGCAGGCGAAAGCCGCATATGGCCCTGTATTAACCGAAGGGCGCGAGCTTATTGTTACCGCTTTGCCGCTATATCATGTATTTGCGTTAACGGTTAACTGCCTATTGTTTATCGAGATGGGCGGTCAAAGTTTGTTGATCACCAACCCGCGTGATATTCCGACCTTCGTTAAAGAGCTACAGCGTTACTCATTTACAGCTATTACGGGCGTAAACACACTTTTCAACGCACTACTTAATCATGCTGATTTCAGTAAACTGGATTTCAGTAACCTTCGCCTGTCTGTTGGTGGTGGTATGGCTGTGCAGCGTGCTGTCGCGGAAAAATGGAAAGCAACGACGGGTAACTATTTACTCGAAGGCTACGGCCTGACTGAGTGTTCACCACTAGTGGCGGCTTACCCATACGATCTTGTTGATTACAATGGCTCTATTGGTTTACCTGTTCCTTCAACAGAAGTGCGTTTGGTTGATGATGAAGGCAAGGTTGTTGGTAACGATCAAGTCGGTGAACTGCAAGTGCGTGGGCCGCAAGTAATGAAAGGTTACTGGCAGCGCCCTGAAGACACGAATGATATTTTGAGCGAGGATGGTTGGTTATCAACTGGCGATATTGTACGCTTCGATGAGCAAGGCTTCTTACATATTGTCGATCGCAAAAAAGATATGATTTTGGTTTCTGGCTTCAACGTTTACCCGAATGAAATTGAAGATGTTGTCGCCTTGCATGGCAAAGTGTTGGAAGTTGCTGCCATTGGTATGCCGCATGAAGTATCGGGTGAAGTTGTTAAGGTGTGTGTGGTTAAACGTGATTCAACTTTAACCCGTGATGATTTATTAGCACACTGTCGCGAGCACCTTACAGGGTATAAAATTCCTAAAATTGTCGAATTCCGCGATGAGCTTCCAAAGACTAATGTTGGTAAAATCTTGCGTCGCGCACTGCGTGAAGAGCAAGCAACAGAAGCGAAACAAGAAGCGTAAGATAACCGATTAAGCGCAGATGGCTTTCGCCAAGCTGGTCAATAATGGGTTACAATACGTAAAGGTATTAAAGTGCTGGCTTCTGCTGGCACTTTTTATTTTTACTGTCGTAGTGAATACCAATTGAAGAATGCTCTCATACTGATATGGCGTAATATACGAACGCAGATAACGATGTGGTGAGATAATTTTTCAATTAGGTATTTTCATACGGTAGATCCCTATATTTACTCCCATAAATACATGGTGCACTCATCGATAGTGCCAAGAAAGGTTTGCTGTGAAATTTGAAATCATAACAACAACAGAACGATTAACGACGGTGTGTGAACAAGCGGCGACTCAGCAATATATTATGCTAGATACTGAGTTTGTTCGTACCCGTACGCTTTACCCTAAGCTGGGTTTAGTACAGCTTTTTGATGGTACTACGCTATCGCTGATTGATCCGATTGCTATCGAAGATATGGAACCATTATGGGCACTTTTACGTGACCAATCGGTGACGAAAGTACTGCATGCATGTGGTGAAGACTTAGAAGTGTTCCAACATTATGCGGGTTGTTTACCTGTTCCAATGCTAGATACACAACTCATGGCTGCATTTTTAGGGCATGGTATCTCAACAGGCTTTGGTGCGTTGGTGAGTGAATATGTGGGGGTTGATCTTGAAAAAGGTGAAGCGCGTACTAACTGGATGGCTCGTCCTTTAACTGACAAGCAGTTGGATTACGCAGCGGCAGATGTTCACTACCTAAAACCTTTGTTTGAAACCTTGCTAGCAAAAGTACAAGAAAAGGGACGCATGTCAGCATTGGAAGATGAGTGTGCAAGCTTGATGTTAAAGCGATCTCAGCAGACGGATCCTGAAAAAGCATATTTAGATATTAAAAACGCTTGGCAACTCACCCCACAACAACTTGCCGTGTTACAAAAATTGGCAAAATGGCGAGTGCTTGAAGCACGCAAACGCGATCTTGCGCTTAATTTTGTGGTGAAAGAACTTAGCCTTTGGAAAGTTGCGCGTTATAGCATTAAATCCAAAGCGGTGATGCTACGTGAAGAATTTGATGAGCGTGAAGTACAACGTCATGCTGGCCGTTTAGTGAAAATGGTGTTTGATGCAGAAGACATGAATCCTGCTGATTACCCAGAAAAAATTGTGCGCCTTGTTGATCTAAGTGGTTACAAGCAGCTGGTTAAGAAAATTAAAGATGAAGTGACAAAAGTAGAAGCTGAAACAGGATTAGCTTCTGAGTTTCTGGCGTCTAAAAAGCAGATTAATCAGCTTATTTCGTGGGCATGGAAAAATGAACGCCCACAAGATAAAAAACCTGAGATGCTAAAAACATGGCGTCAGCCGTTATTTGAAGCACGTGTACTACCATTATTAGATCGTTAATGCCGAGCTAATAATTAAGCACAGATAAAAAAGCCACTGTATTGATTACAGTGGCTTTTTTTATGACGTCAAAATAAGTTTATCTGTCTTCAGGCAGTGTTACGTTTAGTTCTAAAACAGAAAGGTCTTCATCTTTCTGATCTAGGGTTACGCTCACTTGCTCTGGGCTGATCTGCACATATTTACGGATCACATCCAGAATATCTTGCTTCAGCTGTGGAATATAGCTGGGCGTAGATTGGCTGGCAGAGCGACGTTCAGCAACGATGATTTGTAGGCGCTCTTTCGCTACATTCGCTGTTTTAGTTTTCTTCGGGCGGAAAAACTCTAGCAAAGCCATAATCAGCCTCCAAATAGACGTTTAAGGAAGCCTTTTTTCTCTTCCTCTAAGAAACGGAATGGGCGTTCCTCGCCCATTAGACGGGCTACAGTGTCAGCGTATGCCTGTCCTGCATCGGATTCTTTATCAAAAATGACGGGTTCACCTTTGTTCGATGCGTTAAGTACAGCTTGTGATTCAGGTATAACACCTAGCAGCGGAATGTGTAGGATCTCTTCTACATCTTCAACGCTTAGCATTTCACCCTGAACAACACGTGCTGGATTGTAACGTGTTAATAGTAGGTGTGTCTTTACTGGCTCTTCTGCTTTCTCAGCACGGCGTGATTTCGAGTCTAGAATACCTAAAATACGGTCTGAATCGCGTACAGACGAGACTTCAGGGTTCGTGGTTACAATGGCTTCATCTGCAAAGTATAACGCCATTAGAGCACCAGTTTCGATACCTGCTGGAGAATCACAAATAATAAAGTCAAACCCCATTTCAGCCATGTCATTCAAGACGCGCTCAACGCCTTCACGGCTCAGTGCATCTTTGTCGCGAGTTTGTGAAGCCGGCAGTACGTATAGGTTATCAACACGCTTATCTTTAATAAGCGCTTGGTTCAAATTTGCTTCGCCATTTATTACATTAACAAAATCATAAACAACACGGCGCTCACAACCCATAATCAAGTCTAGGTTACGTAAGCCAATATCAAAATCGATAACGGCTGTTTTTTTGCCACTAACCGCTAAACCTGATGCAATTGCTGCGCTAGATGTTGTTTTACCAACGCCACCCTTCCCCGAGGTAACAACGATAATACGAGCCATTTATTAATTCCTTATAAAACGTTACAGAGCAAGAGGCTCTATGTTTAAATTATTTTCAGTAAGCGAGATAACGACACCCTTGCCCCAAAATTTTTCTTCTATTTTGTCACTTAACCAAAAGTTGCCGTCAATCGACACAAGTTCTGGTTGAAGGTTGCGGCAGAATATACGAGCTTGTTTTTGGCCATTAGCACCAGCAATAGCGCGGCCGCGCAAGACGCCGTATACATGAATACAGCCATCAGCAATAATTTCTGCGCCTGCACTGACATTACTCATGACTACCAAATCACAATTTTTTGCGTAAATTTGTTGGCCAGATCGTACTGGTGTGCGAATAACGCGTGTTGGCTCCATTACTGGTACGTTTGCTTTTACTTGCTTGGCGGCGTTCATAACCGCTAATCCTGCTTCTTTAGCTAGGCGTTGCATTTTTGTATCTTTGCAACCACTGATACCGACAGGAATCATTCCAGCTTCAGTGATGCCAGCTTTCAGCTGTTTGAAGTCTATATTAGTGCCCGCATTTGAAATGTCGATGACAATGGGAGCGGCAGCAAAAAAATTTGGCGCTTGATCCACTTTTTCTTTTAAGTGAGCCGTTGCCTGTTGGATGTCATCATTACTCAGATGGAGTGCTGAGAGCGTGAATGTGCTCCCTTTTAGTTCTGCCTGTTTAGTCATAGTCTTTTTACTGACTGAAGCGAAATTAGCCGTTCAGATACGTTATCACATAGGTATATGCATGTTATATTCCAAACTGTATATCAGCAAGCTATCCTTGCTCTTGCATTGTAAATTCAGACAAAGCTCTCATCTGATCAGCAAAAACATTCATTCCCAGAGGGAATGAAATCTAAGTTATAAGGTCAGATGTTATTAAGGGCGTAACTAACAGGCAGCAAAATGTTTTGTTCAATCTATAAAAGTCCAAAAAAAGAAAACACTTACCTATATGTTCTTAAGAAGGACGATTTCTCAGCTGTGCCTGAAACGTTACTCGCAACATTTGGTACACCACAACTTGTTATGGTGGTGAAGTTAGCTGGCGATCGCAAATTAGCGGGCGCGGACATTGAAAAAGTAAAATCAGATTTAGCCACTGTCGGTTTTTATCTACAATTACCACCACCAGTGACTAACTTATTAGATGAATATAAAGCAGCCAAGGCGGCTCTAAAGTCTTAAGGTTTATATGTATAAGCGTTTGATTTCGGTCTTAGTGGCCATAGGAATAGGTACATCCACCGCTGCATTTGCGGATGAAGGGTTTGATAAATACGTTGAAAGCTTAAAAGCGGAGGCAAAAGAATCAGGCATTAGTGCTGATACGATTACCGCTGCTTTTGATGGGATCACTTTTACCGAACGCGCAGTTAAAGCCGATAAGAATCAGCCAGAAAAAAAACTCACGTTGGACGAGTATATTCCACGTGCAGTACCTGACTGGAAAGTAAAACAAGCGAATCAGCGGTATCAAGAGCATAAAGATACGCTTGAGGCTGTGGGGAAGAAATATGGCGTTCAGCCACGTTTCATTGTCGCACTTTGGGGCGTTGAGAGTAACTTTGGCCGCTTAATGGGTAATTACAATGTAATTGAAGCGCTTTCGACATTAGCTTATGAAGGGCGCCGAGAGGCCTTTTTCCGTAAGCAAGTGATGGCTGCGTTACAAATACTTGATGAAGGCCATATTAGTGCGAAAAATATGAAAGGTTCATGGGCAGGGGCGATGGGGCAACCTCAGTTTATGCCAACCTCATTTTTGACCTTTGCCGTTGATGGAAATAATGATGGCCGCGTTGATATTTGGAATACACAAGCCGATGTCTTCGCCTCTGCCGCTAATTATTTGAGTAAATCTGGTTGGGATGATGCTTATACTTGGGGGCGACAAGTGAGCATTCCGAATCTTCCAGAAGAGCTGAAAGGCGTGCAATCAGAGAAAGCAAAAGCGCTCACTGAATGGCAAGCTTTAGGTGTTCGAAAATTAGATGGTAGTGCTTTACCTAACGTTGATATTAATGCGTGGCTGATACAGCCAGATGACCAACATGGTCGTGCTTATTTGATTTACGGTAATTATCAAACACTGCTGAAGTGGAATCGTTCGCATTATTTTGCTCTAGCCGTTAGTCATTTGGCTGATCGGATTCGTTAAAAGCATATGATATATAGTTTAAAGCCAGGGCTTGTCGCTCTGGCTTTTTTGTATGGACTATCAATGGAGTGGGAGTGTTCATTGCAATTATCTAATGCAGAGGCTGGTAATATCTGAAGACGATAGCCTAGATCTAAGGCTGTTGCTGCAGCAAGACGTTCTAATTACAAACTGAATAGAGAGGTTATTTTAAATCTGAATACATTAGTGTTTACACTGTGCTCTATAAGCTAGCGTGATGTTTAGTTACTCGTTAGATTAAATATCAGTAAGGTTAGGTACAGGAAATGTGCCTGAGGGGGCTGGTTGGTTATAGTGGGAAGATATTATCTGAGTTGCTTATCCCTATTATTATAATAACGATGAAGATGATTAAGAAGTGGAACACGCTGATTTTGGATACAAAAAAACCCAGACTGTGCTGGGTTTTTATCAAGAATAAGAAATTAAATTTCAAATTCTTCTAGAGAGCGACCTTGGTCAAGCGCAGTTTTTAGCGCAGAAGGTGTACGACCTTGGCCTGTCCATGTTTTTTCTTCGCCATTTTCATCAACGAATTTATATTTAGCAGGACGAGCAGCGCGTTTTGCTTTTGGTGCTTTAGCGCCACCAGCAGAACCTAATAGTTCTTCTGGGTCGATACCGTCAGCTAGTAGCATTTCACGGTATTGATTAAGTTTCTCTGTACGTTCATTCTCTTTAGCGATTTCTTCAGCTTCTGATTCTTCACGTTCTGAAACGACAGCTTGAAGTTTTTCAAGACCTTCTTGAAGTTGCTCTAGAGTATATTCGCGAGCAAGAGCACGAAGGCTACGTAGGTTTAATAGTGCTTTTAATGCATCAGACATTTTTTATTTCCTGTTCGTTTAAACTGGCTTGAAATAAGAATAGCAGTCAAAAGTTAATAAGTGCAATAGTAAAACCTGACTCTTATACACAACTCCGAGCCCACGAGACGGAGCTAAATATCGTATGCCGTCTTCTGCATGAAAAAAAAAAAGCTGTGTGCGGGGGGGGAGGGAGGGGGTAGCGG
>NZ_NOIF01000054.1 GCF_002265265.1 Photobacterium sanguinicancri | reverse complement strand
GCGAAATCTTTAGCAACACCACCGTACACTTTTGCAAGTGTAGTACAGATAGCAGCTGTTAGAGTTGTTTTACCGTGATCGACGTGGCCGATAGTACCAACGTTAACGTGCGGTTTTACGCGTTCAAATTTTTCTTTAGACACAATCGTGTTCCTTCCTAGTTAAGATGCGCCCCCTACTAGGTTAGGGAGCGCGTCCGAAGTTTGTATTTTATGCGCCAACGAACGTTGACGCAATATCAATTACGTGCGATCTGCAATAATACTATCAGCAACATTCTTTGGTACTTCAGCGTATTCGCTAAATTCCATTGAATAAGATGCACGACCTTGTGTTGCAGAACGTAAGTCAGTTGCGTAACCAAACATCACAGATAGTGGCACTTGTGCACGAATAATTTTAAGGCCAGCAGGGCCATCATCCATACCTTCGATCATGCCGCGACGACGGTTTAGGTCACCAACAACATCACCCATCCAGTCTTCTGGTGTGGTTACTTCAACTTTCATCATAGGTTCAAGAATTACAGGGTTTGCCTCAAGGGCACCTTTCCTGAATGCCATTGAACCTGCGATCTTAAACGCCATTTCGTTTGAATCAACATCGTGGTAAGAACCATCGAATAGCGTTGCTTTCACATCGAGTACCGGGTAACCCGCTAGTACACCGTTGTTCATCTGCTCTTCGATACCTTTAGCGACTGAACTAATATATTCTTTAGGTACAGTGCCACCCACAACTTCATCAACGAATACAAAGCCTTCGCCCAGCTCTGACGGTTCGATTTTTAGCCATACATGTCCGTATTGACCACGACCACCAGATTGTCGAATGAACTTGCCTTCCACTTCAGTACTACCGCGAATAGTTTCGCGATAAGAAACTTGAGGTTTACCAACATTACATTCAACGCTGAATTCACGCTTCATACGATCAACGATGATATCTAGGTGAAGTTCACCCATGCCAGAAATTAACGTCTGACCTGATTCATCGTCTGTTTCTACACGGAAAGATGGATCTTCTGCAGCTAGTTTACCTAGTGCAACACCCATTTTCTCTTGATCCGCTTGAGAACGCGGTTCAACCGCGATCTGAATAACTGGTTCAGGGAACTCCATGCGCTCTAGAATCACTTTATGATCTTGGTCACATAGGGTATCACCCGTAGTCGCATACTTAAGACCGATTGCAGCAGCAATATCACCAGCACGAACTTCTTTTACTTCTTCGCGCTTGTTAGCATGCATCTGTACGATACGACCAAAACGCTCACGTTTTTCTTTAACTGGGTTATAGACCGTGTCACCTGAGTTAACAACACCAGAGTAAACACGCATAAACGTAAGGTTACCAACGAATGGGTCTGTTGCGATCTTGAATGCTAGAGCCGCAAAAGGTTCTTCGTCGCTAGAGTGACGCTCTACAGTGTTACCGTCCATATCCTCACCATGGATAGCTTTTACTTCCGTTGGTGATGGTAGGAATTCGATAACCGCGTCTAGTACTGCTTGAACACCTTTGTTCTTGAATGCAGAACCACAAGTCGCTAGGACGATTTCGTTGTTAATAGTACGCTGGCGTAAACCTGATTTAATCTCAGATTCTGACAATTCGCCTTCTTCCAGGTACTTATTCATTAGTTCTTCAGTTGCTTCTGCAGCTGCTTCTACTAAGTTTTCACGCCATTCCTCGGCCAAGTCTTGCATATCAGCTGGAATATCTTCATAGGTAAATGTCATACCCTGATCATCTTCATTCCAGTTGACTGCTTTCATCTTGATAAGGTCAACAACGCCTTTAAAATCTTCTTCTGCACCAATATTCAAATGAATAGGAACAGGGTTTGCGCCAAGACGACTTTTGATCTGGTCAACTACACGTAGGAAGTCTGCACCAGTACGGTCCATCTTGTTAACGAAAACCATACGTGGAACTTCATATTTATCAGCTTGACGCCATACAGTCTCAGACTGAGGTTCAACGCCTGAAGAGCCACAAAATACAACAACAGCACCATCTAGTACGCGCAAAGAACGTTCTACTTCAATAGTAAAGTCAACGTGTCCAGGGGTGTCAATGATGTTAACGCGATGCTCTGGAAATTGACCTTCCATACCACGCCAGAAGGTAGTAGTAGCAGCAGATGTGATAGTAATACCACGCTCTTGCTCTTGCTCCATCCAGTCCATGGTTGCTGCGCCGTCGTGTACTTCACCGATCTTATGGGATAGGCCGGTGTAGAACAGGATACGCTCTGTTGTAGTGGTTTTACCAGCGTCTACGTGAGCACAAATACCGATGTTACGGTAGCGCTCAATAGGAGTTTTACGAGCCACGATTGTATCCTCTTACTAAGGAAGTCCTTAGAGTAAAATTGGCGCGGCAGGTAGAAGCCTGTCGCGCCATTATTATTACCAGCGGTATTACCAGCGGTAATGTGCGAACGCTTTGTTCGCGTCTGCCATACGGTGAACGTCTTCACGTTTCTTAACAGCAGAACCTTTGTTGTCAGCCGCATCTAGCATTTCAGCTGCAAGACGCATAGCCATAGATTTTTCACCACGCTTGCGCGAAGCTTCAACCAACCAACGCATAGCAAGTGCGTTACGGCGAACCGGACGTACTTCTACAGGTACTTGGTAAGTTGAACCACCAACACGGCGAGATTTAACTTCTACCGATGGGCGTACATTTTCAAGAGCTTTTTCGAATACAGCTAGGTGTTCTTCACCAGACTTTTCAGCCATTGCTTCTAGAGCAGTGTAAACGATTTTTTCAGCAGTAGATTTTTTACCGTCAACCATTAGGATGTTAACGAATTTTGCCAGCAGTTCAGATTTGAACTTAGGATCTGGAAGGATCTTACGCTGGCCGATTACGCGACGACGTGGCATGGATATTCTCCGTTGTCTTCTTCAGGTTATCCAAAACTTTGCAGTTTCTTCAAATAATTAAATTGAGTGTTTGGCCTTACTTAACGGAATCCATTAAGACTTAGGACGCTTCACACCGTACTTAGAACGACCTTTCTTACGGTCATTAACGCCTGCACAGTCAAGTGCACCGCGAACAGTGTGGTAACGCACACCTGGTAAATCTTTAACACGACCACCACGGATAAGAACAACACTGTGCTCTTGAAGGTTGTGACCTTCACCGCCGATGTATGAAGTAACTTCAAAGCCGTTAGTTAGACGAACACGACATACTTTACGTAATGCTGAGTT
This sequence comes from Photobacterium sanguinicancri, assembly GCF_002265265.1. GTDB lineage: Bacteria > Pseudomonadota > Gammaproteobacteria > Enterobacterales > Vibrionaceae > Photobacterium > Photobacterium sanguinicancri. Next base: position 23,241 of record NZ_NOIF01000054.1, on the reverse strand, counting down.
CGGTTTTTTAGGTGTAGTAGTGTAAACACGAGTACATACACCACGCTTTTGTGGACACGCTTCTAGCGCAGGCACGTTGCTTTTAACAACTTGCTTTGCACGTGGCTTGCGTACCAACTGGTTAATAGTTGCCATTAAATAGCTCCTGAAAATATTACTTTCGTAAATGTGAAAAATCTGCCTCCCAACAACAGGAGGACGCGAAATTTTAGGCGTCGCACTTGAGGGTGTCAAGATCTAACCAACGATCAATCAGGTGATCATTTCTTAAACAATCTACAATCCGTGTCTTTCGTGGGGTTATAGCGTAAGAATTATCACCATTTCATTTGTGTTTCACACTTAACAGAAAGCAAAACAAAACCATTATAATCAACAACTTCAAAGCTTTCGGCAACTTTCCCAGCGAGACCTCTGGCGACTACATCCTCTTGAAGAACGTAAATTTTTCGCCCTGATTTTTTTAATGCTTCGCACCAGTTATTTTCATCTATTGCGGCAATAATGGCATCTTGTAGCAATAAAATTGCATCATTTTGGTTGCTATAGCGTAAGCAATCGGCAAGTGCAGCAGTTTGAAACGGTGATGTTGTGACGGTATGGAGCATCTCGACCTCAAAAGCTTAGTACACGTTGGCAGGTTTGCAGACGCTCAGTAAGTGCGTCAGGGGATAACACAGAAACATCAATCAGCATGTCGTCTTCTGTTATTCCACGCTCAGCTAAAGACTGCTGACAGACGAATATATTCTCAATATCGTACAGTGCTAACATTTTAAACGTCGCAATATAGTCGCGCGAAAGAATGGTCTTGGGCTGCTGATTTTTCAATAATTGAAAAACACCATCGCCAATAAAAAATAGATGTAGGTCTTCACTGTAGGCTGAGGTCGCCAACACAGCATCTAGCCCTTCACGCCCAGCAGTAACGCCGTGCGGAGCTGTTCGAAATACAAAGCCTAGCGGTTTCATGTTTTGTCTACCATGATTTACCGTTATTAACGCTTGGGGATAAGTAATGAAATTCTTAAATGCAATTGCTTACTGCATTACTAGCATTAATAACAGGTACTTAGAATTGGATAACGCGATCGGCGGTAAGCAGAGATTCCGCTAACCCCCCTAGCCCCGCTTGTTCAAAACCTTCGGCAAGATTTTGGCTGGGTAATGCATTTAGCGTTGCTTCTTGCTCGCCAACAATGCCACGGCGAAGCGCCGCTGCCACACAGGTTTGCAATTCAATATTATGTTGCTTTGCGAGTGCCTGCCATGCCGACACTAAATCAAATTCATCAGAAGCTGGGGCCGTTAACACAGAACCGTTATAGACCCCATCTTGATAAAAGAAGATCCGAGAAAGCTGATGACCTGCCTCTAAAAGTGCGAGCGCAAACTGGTAAGCCGAGCGCGCAGCTTGGCTTCCATAAGCAGGTCCATCAACGACTAAGACATAGTTCAATGTCATTTGTCGCCGTCCTCGGTTTTACGCTGGCGAATATATAGGTACACGGTGTGCTTCGATATATTCAAGCGATCAGCAACACGATTAATCGCGTCTTTAATATCAAAGATGCCTTTATCAAACAGCTCCATCACAATTTGACGGTTTTTCGCATTGTTCGAGACGTTCTTGTCGGCATTAATTTCTTCGATAGTACGCTCGACCGTTTGGTCAACCAATTCATCCACGTCGCTCGCGAAGTTAACGGTTGATGCCGCTTGTTTCGCCTCATCGGTTGGCATGAAAGATTGCAGGATTTGAGCAAAAGGTGCATCAAGGTTTACGTTGATACACAGCAAGCCAATAATCACATTATCACCATTACGAATCGCAATAGTGATCGATTTCATCAAGCTGCCACCTTTAGCGCGGGTAAAATAAGCGCGAGAGAAGTTGCGCTCAGACCCTTCGATATCACGTAGCATACGTAATGCTAAATCGGTGATCGGTGAGCCCACTTTACGGCCGGTATTCTCGCCATTGGCAATTTTAATGGCTGAGGTATTAATATCAGCGAGTGAGTGCAATACGATTTCACAAAAAGGACCGATCAATGCGGCAAGGCCATCAACCACGGCTTCGTATGAACGTAAAATAATGAAGTCGTGTTCAGTGAAAACGCGGGTTTTTACCACTTCACCTTCGACCATCATTTCAGGACCAAAATTATCTGTAGATACCACTATCAACTCTTCCTTGCTAATACTCATATACCAATCGGCACAAAGGTATCGAGTGCTCGATAGTATGCCGATTGGTATCAATAGCTACGCCTCTCAAGTATGGCTATAGCAATAGTATGAGCATAAATTCAACTGTTGGTGGCAAGTTTATCAGAAAATTGATATGAAAAGACCCAGCAATAGCTGGGTCTTATCAAAGTCATTGCAGATTTTGCGAATTAACGCATGTAACTTTACTGCGTTTTAGCGTCGGTCGCTGGTTTTTCTGCTTTTACGATTTCCAGTAGCTCAACTTCGAAGACAAGTGTTGAGTTAGCAGGAATCGTTGGGTTAGCTTGTGCGCCGTATGCAAGCTCAGGCGGGATAACAAACTTAAACTTAGAACCAACAGGCATCAGTTGAACACCTTCAGTCCAACCTGGGATCACTTGGTTAAGTGGGAAAGTTGCTGGTTGATTACGCTTGTACGAGCTATCGAACTCAGTACCGTCTGTTAGCATACCTTTGTAGTGTACTTTTACAGTATCTGTTGCTGCTGGCTTATCACCTTCAGCTGCCGTCTCTACTTGGTAAAGTAGACCGGATTCAGTTTTCGTTACGCCGTCCAATTTTTCAAAATCAGCACGGTACTCTTCACCCGCTTTCACTGTTTTTTCAGCTTCAGCTTGTGCTTTTGCTTCTACGATATCAGAAACACGCTTGTCTAAATCTTGCAGTGCTTGTTGCGTCTCTTCTGGCGTTAGACGGCTCTTATCTGAAAATACGTCACTTACACCGGCAAGCACGCTTTCACGATCTAAGTTCAACCCTAGCTCTTTTTGTTGCTCAAGGTTTGCAGATAAGTATTGCGCTAACGAAGCACCAATTGCGTATGCTGCTTTCTCGTCTTCAGTTGCGAAAGTGGCTGGTGCTGCTTCAGCTGCAACCTGCTCTACTTTTGCTGGCTCTGCCGATTTTGTTTCCGCCGCTTTTTCATCTTGGCAGCCCACTGCAAGCAAAATTGTTGCAGCCAAAACTGACATTTTTAGAACAGGTTTCATGTAATTCTCCATTCTCACCGAGGTTTTCCCTCATTTTTTATGCTTAGCTTTTCATCTAGAAGGTGTGAAAAGCATGCCATATCAATATACTAATCTCTTTCCCGATAAAACAACCGGAACTCGAGCTTAATGCGTTCAATTTCGCAAAGAATTTGCTTAATCCTGACAGTTATAGCCCTAAGCGGCTGTTTTTTCACAGGCTCAGAGGTACAGCGCTGGCAACTTGCCACTGATGGCGCCACCAGTTTTAGCCTTAGCCGTAATGGCCGTTTTGCGCTGTACTACACTAATGCACAAGGTATCGTACTGTGGGATCTACAGCAAAACAAAAACTTAGCAAAGTTTGGTTCACAAGATCCAGCGCACAATACCGTAATAAGTAGTGCAATTTCAGACAATAACCGCTACGCCATTACAGCAACAGCCCAAAACTTTGCTGTTTGGGATCTCGCTTGGGGGCAATCTGACGGCTTATGGTCGATTTCAGATGGCATCATTCGCGATGTCGATATCGCTAATAATGGCCAGCATGTCGTGCTTGGGCTATCAAATGGCAAAGCACTTTATATCGACTTGGGCACCGGACGGCGCTTAGAGTTCCTTGCTCACCGAGAAAAAGTTAATTCCGTCGCCATTTCTCCTAATGGACAATATGTATTATCAGGGGGCAATGATTACATGGCGTACTTCTGGGATACGAAGACGGGACAGGTGCGTAACCGCTTTGAACATCAATCACGGATCAGCCGTGTTGCGCTGCAGCGTGATGGCCTATTAGCCTTAACCGCAGATGGCACCAATGAAGCTTACATTTGGGATTTAACCACGGGCGAACAGCAGACACAGTTATCTGTTCGATTACGCCAACAGAATTTATCCAGCGCACGTTTCTCTGATGACGGTAAAATGTTAGCAACGGGGACGCCCGCTAAACGGGTCGAATTGTGGGATACCACCACAGGAGAAAACTTAGGTCGCTGGGAAGCTGCAACGCAGCAAGATGCTCGACCGCCATCGGCAGTCGTGTATGATGTGGCCATTACGTCTACTGGGCAGGTAATATCAGGGGCTTCCTCTGGCATTGCTCAGGCATGGACAACCGATTGAGAAAGTGTTTATTGCTATGACTGAACTTGAACATCTACGTACACAAATCGATGAATTGGAAATGAAACAAGCGTTTCAAGACCAAACAATTGAAGACCTCAATGAAGCGTTAACCGCTCAGCAGTTCTTAATTGAACGCATGCAGGTGCAAATGAAATTCTTGGTTGATAAACAAAAAAGCAGCCAAACATCGAATCTTGCAGACGAATCAGAAGAAACGCCACCGCCGCATTATTAATCGCGTAATGATGCAGGATCAAAAACGGGAAGCCTTGGCTTCCCGTTTTTATATTCTTTTCAGCTAGGTATCACTATTAGAGCTATGCTCAGTAAAGTTCAACTTAGTGAGAGCAGCAGCCGCCTTCGCTTTTGCCTTCGCCGCCACAACAGCCGCCTTCACCGTGCTCGTGGCCGTGATCATGACCATGGTCGTCGCCACAGCTACCGCCACCACAACAACCGCCACCTTGGTGGATATGGCCGTGTTCAGCTTCTTCTGCTGTTGCTTCACGTACTGCTACGATTTCTACAACGAAAGACAGTGTTTGGCCAGCAAGCATGTGGTTACCATCAACAACAACGTGGTCGCCATCAACTTCAGTTACTTCTACTGGGATCTGACCTTGGTCTGTATCCGCAAGGAAGCGCATGCCAACAGTGATTTCATCTACACCTTGGAATACGTCAGCAGGAACACGCTGAACCATTTCGTCCATGTGCTCGCCGTATGCTTCTTCAGGAGAAACTGTCACTTCAAATTTGTCGCCAGCTTCACGACCTTCAAGCGCTTTCTCAAGACCTACGATTAGGTTATCGTGACCGTGTAGGTAATCTAATGGCGCTTCAGTCGTTGATTGGTCAACTACTGCACCTTCTTCTGTTTTTACTTGATAAGCTAAGCTTACTACGATGTCTTTAGTGACTTTCATGTTAACTCCAAATTTGAGCGGGGTGCAAAGTGGGCATGATACCTAAAATCGGTCTCATAAGCACAGCGGATTTTTTCGCTGTCACTCTGGCTTAAAAATTCCGATGACTTGCTCTGGCTTATCATCTGCAATATGTTCACTGTTTTCTGCAGCTTGCGGCAAGCGACGGTCAGTATGTTCGCATTCGACACACTCCACCATCTCAATGTTATTTTCTTGCCACCAGCGCAACGTATCTTGTTGCTTACATGCAGGGCAAATCGCGCCTGCAATAAAACGTTTCTTCACCATGTTACCTTCCCTATATCACTCGTGCGTATTCCAGCGCATATAGCAATAAGACACAATCAGGTTCAGTCCCAACCGTTATGCCGTTCACGTTCACCACGCATCTCACGTTCAAAAATGTCTTCCAACTCTTTACGTGCTTCTTTTGCCCGTGTCGCTAAATGCACATCTTCGGAGTGCTGTGGTAATAAATCACGTAGGGCGACATCGTCGAGCTTACTAAAATGCGCTTCCGCACGCTTCGCTTGATACGGGTGCATGCCAAGAGATATTAGGGCTTGTCGGCCTAAATCAAGGGCACCCGCAAAGGTTTCTCGTGAAAAACTTTCAACACCATGATTTAACAGTTGGTGTGCTTCAACCCGACTCCTCGCCCGCGCTAACAATTTTAAGTTCGGAAAATACTGCTGACACAATTCAACAACTTCAATGACTTCACTCGGTTCATCGGTGCAAATAATAATGGCCTCAGCCTTATCAGCGCCAGCGGCTCGTAATAGATCCAGTTGAGTAGCATCGCCGTAATACACTTTATAGCCGAACTTGCGCAGGAATTGGATTTGGCTGGGATCTCGCTCGAGTACTGTGACCCGAATTTTATTGGCAAACAACAATCGCCCGACGACTTGGCCAAACCGACCAAAACCCGCAATGATCACCCGTGGCTCACGGTCAATAACATCGGTTTCTAAATCGCTGCCTGCCGATTTAAAGCGATAAGCAAACCAACGGTTTTGTAGTACTAACAGTAGCGGTGTCGTCATCATCGAAAGGCTCACCACGACCAGTAGCATGCTGTTCAACTGCTGGCCAAGTAGACCTTCGCCTTGAGCGGCGGTAAACAACACAAATGCAAATTCACCACCTTGGCTTAATATCACCGACATCTGGCTACGGGCTTTGGCGCGTGTACCGAACAACCGCGCCAATCCATAGAGTATGAAACCTTTAAGTGACACCAACGCGACCACAGCGGCAAGGATCATCAAAGGATATTGCACCAGTAAACCAAGGTTAACCGCCATCCCAACAGAGATAAAAAACAGTCCAAGTAGTAACCCTTTGAAGGGTTCTATCGCAATTTCAAGTTCATGCCGGTACTCGCTTTCTGCCAGCAGCACGCCCGCTAAGAATGTGCCTAACGCCATCGATAAGCCGAGAGATTGCATGACAACCGCAATACCAATCACGAGCAGTAATGCCGCGACATTAAACAGTTCTCGTACACCACTTAACACGACCCAGCGAAACAAAGGCCGCAATAAAAAATGTCCGCCAATAAGTAGCGCTGCAATGCCGCCAATCATCCATGCAAAATCTAGCCAGCTTCCGCCCCCACCGCCAGCAAGCACTGGCAAAATCGCCAACATGGGGATCACCGCAATATCTTGAAACAGCAAAACAGCAAAACCTGATTGCCCGGTTTCACTGCCATCCAGTCCTTGCTCTTCAATTACCCGTAACGCAATCGCCGTGGATGATAGCGCCAACCCCATCCCAACCACCAGGGCATCTTGCCAGCGTATATCCACCAGCCAACTCATTTCAGCACGTAAACCTATGAGGGCTAGACCATAAGCGCCCACCATCATGATGGCCGTGATCACTAAGCTCGTAATAACGACTTGGCCACCGCCTAACCCCAAGATGGGTTTACGCATTTGCCATAATTTTTTCGGATTCAGCTCTAAACCAATCAAAAAGAGCAGCAGCACCACCCCAAATTCAGAGAAGTGTAAAATGGCGTCCACATCAGAAATGAGCCCGAGGCCCCATGGACCAATCGCAATGCCCGCCAATAAATAACCCAGTACAGATCCCAAGCCTAAACGCTGAGCGATCGGCACGGCTACTACCGCAGCCGCGAGAAAAATAACGCTAACCGACAGTAAATCATTCGCCATGTGCCACCTCGCTGTGGATTACGGCCATAGGGTTTATCAACCAATCATGATAAAGCTTGGCATGCTGTTGGCGCTCCAGTGCAGGAATGCGGCGTGCCCAGTGCAACACCAATGGCGGCAACCATTGCATTTGGCATAATGCAGCGGTGAGCTCAAACGGTTTCAAAATTGCATCAATATTGGCACGGTTGTACCCGTCAGGTGTATAGGCTTCGGCAGCACCGCCCGTACTGATCACTGACCGCCAATATTTGCCTTGTAATGCATTGCCTTCGCCGTGGGCGTAACCTTTACCCAAGACCACATCAATCCATTCTTTTAATAGTGCGGGGCACGAATACATATAAAGTGGGTGTTGAAAAACGAAGATATCGTGCTGAGCTAGTAATGCATGTTCACGAGTAACATCAATAAAGAAGTCAGGGTAAGCGCCGTACAAATCATGAATAGTGACATGAGGTAACCCTGCAATGGCATCGACCATTTCAGCATTAGCTAATGAGGCTTGAGGATCGGGGTGAGCGTAAATCACCAAAATTTTCGGTGGTGCGTGTAACGTCATAACACTCCTTCCCTGTGTTATTGAATTATTTGGCACACGATACGTGAATAGCATGAGATACGTTAACGCGATGTTTAACCGCGCTAAAGGCATCATACCTAATTATAACGTAATCCAAACCACTGATTTTCCGTCAGCCTTTAATTCTCGGTATGGGTAACGTGTTTCGCGCTAGTTTGGTATCCCCTTAAGATTGGTATAGACTGCCGCTGGTTTATGGCAGTTTAATGCGGAGCGGGATCCGTCCCCGAGACAGTTCGATGATTACCTTTTCAGATATCCAACTATTACGAGGCGGGAAAGTCCTGCTTGATCAAGCTACAGCCACCATTCATCCCGGCGATAAAGTCGGCTTAGTGGGGAAAAATGGCTGCGGTAAATCTACCTTATTTGCTTTACTCAAAGACGAGTTAAGCCTTGATGCGGGTAATTGTCGCTTCCCATCTAACTGGGAACTGGCTTGGGTTGCCCAAGAGACCCCCGCACTTGAACGTGGCGCACTTGAATATGTTATCGATGGTGATCGCGAATACCGCCAGCTTGAGCGTGACTTAGCCGCGGCAGAAGCTGCCGATAATGGCCACCGGGTTGCTGAGTTACACGGTAAACTCGAAACCATTGGTGGCTATAGCATTAATGCTCGCGCAGCCGAACTGCTTGATGGTCTGGGATTCTCACAAGAGCAAATGCAATGGCACCTTACCCAGTTTTCTGGTGGTTGGCGTATGCGTTTAAACCTCGCCCAAGCCCTATTATGCCGTTCAGATCTTTTACTACTCGATGAACCAACCAACCACTTAGATTTAGATGCCGTAATGTGGCTGGAAAAATGGCTGCAAAATTACCGTGGTACGCTCGTACTGATCTCGCATGACCGTGATTTCCTCGACCCTGTGGTCAACCGTATTATTCACGTTGAAAACCAAGGGTTGAATGAATATACCGGCAACTACTCATCATTCGAGACTCAACGTGCTGAGAAGCTGGTACTGCAACAAGCCATGTACCAGAAACAGCAAAAGCAAATGACGCACATGCAATCGTACATCGATCGCTTCCGTTATAAAGCCAGTAAAGCTCGTCAGGCACAGAGTCGAATCAAAGCGTTAGAGCGAATGGAAAAAGTGCTACCGGCACAATTTGATAATCCATTTAGCTTTGAATTTCGTGAACCCACTGCATTACCGAACCCTATCATGATGATGGATGAAGTGGCCGCAGGTTACGATGACAACCTGATCCTCGAAAAGATTCGTTTGAACTTGGTTCCTGGTAGCCGTATTGGTTTACTTGGCCGTAATGGTGCGGGTAAATCGACCCTGATTAAAATGCTGGCGGGTGACTTACCAGCCAAAGCCGGTGATTTAACCTATTCACAAGGGGTTAAAATTGGCTACTTTGCTCAGCATCAACTTGAAACGTTATACCTTGATGACACGCCTATTCAGCACATGGCACGCATTGCGCCACAGTCAACAGAACAACAATTGCGTGATTATTTAGGTAGCTTTGGCTTCTTAGGTGATAAAGCACTCGAAAAAGTCGGTCCATTTTCAGGCGGTGAAAAAGCCCGTTTAGTCTTGGCATTAATTGTATGGCAGCGCCCTAACCTGTTGCTACTCGATGAACCGACCAACCACCTTGATTTAGATATGCGCCAAGCATTGACGTTTGCACTGCAATCTTATGAAGGGGCCATGGTTATCGTCAGTCACGACCGTTACTTATTGCGGGCAACCACTGATGATTTATACCTAGTCCATGATCGTCAAGTGGCACCGTTTAATGGCGATCTTGAGGATTACCATAAATGGCTGACCGAGCAGCAACGCAACGAACGCCGTGAACAGCAGGCGAGCAAGCCTGACGTCAATAAAGACAACAGTGCCGCATCACGCAAAGAACAAAAGCGCCTTGAAGCTGAACTTCGTAAGAAAACAGCCCCTTTGCGTAAGCAAATTAGCAAGCTCGATGATCAAATGGATAAGCTAAACGCGACGATCACCGAAGCGGAAGAACAGCTGAGCGACGCTAGTATTTATGAAGCGGAGAATAAAGCCCGTTTAACCGAACAGCTTAAACGTCAGGCTGAAGCAAAATCGGCCCTTGAAGATGTAGAAATGACGTGGATGGATCTGCATGAGCAACTCGAAGAGATGGAGCAGGAACTCAATGCCGACAGTTAAGCTTTTCAATCACGATGACTTTTGGCAGTTCAGCTACGCCCATTACTTTAAAGCGGATGTTGAAGCGACATGCTTATGTTTGCAAACCTTTCATCATGGCAGTGTGAACCTGGCACTACTCATGCTGTGGTTAGATGAACAAGGATATTTGCTTACTGGTGAGCAACGCAACCAATTAATTGCAGGCTTACAACCGACGGATGGCTTATTACAGCAGTACCGCGCCATGCGCCGCTCGCTCAAACCGCAACTCGACCAAGCAGGTTATCAACAGTTGATGGATTTTGAGCTAACGGTTGAACGTCAGCAGCAACACGATTTAGTGGCACAGCTCAATACCATGCCACTCGCAACACTCATCGAACAAAGTCACCCTACAGCATTAGCGACAAATTTAGTACGCTACTGCCAGTCACTGGGTGCGTTATCGTTAGTCGAAAAACTGCAAGCTCGCTAACCTAATCAGACCTTTGAGAACCAGATATATAGAGGAGAATGTCTCCTCTATTTTTTCACCGACCCTAATCCCTTTCTACCCAGCCACGACAGTGCACTTACTGCCAAATCATCACCACACAAGCTGCCGTTAATACGCCCATCAATCCATTAAATATCCGACGTGTTTTTGCCTGCGCCAACCAACGTCGTATAAAAATACCAAAGCCTGCCCATAAGGATACGCAGGGGTAACAGACTAAAAAGAAGATAGTTGCAATAGCAGCCACGGAATACCAATACAGCTCCCCAGTAAAAGTAAATGTACTGATGGCGGTCACTGACATCATCCATGCTTTCGGATTTACGTATTGAAAGATAGCCGCCGCCATAAAACTCATCGGCTTGGCTTCTTGTTCAGTCTCAGCCAAGCCACTGCTTGAAGAGCCAATTTTCCATGCTAAATAGAGTAAGTAGCCACTGCCTAACCAACGTAAAGCATCATGCAAAACGGGAAATTGAGTGAAGATAACGCCAAGGCCACCAGCCACAAGTAAAATCATCGACACCAAACCACTGCCTATCCCCAACATATGTGGCACAGTGCGGCGGTAACCAAAATTAGCGCCTGATGCCGTCACCATCAGGTTATTGGGACCCGGTGTGCCTGTCATTGTGGTCGCAAAAGTGATCAGTGACAAAATAAATGACCATTCAAAAAACAGCATTGATGACATGACGCATTCCTCCCTTCTTTGCTACCCATGGTGATTAGATTCGAGAACTAACCCTTAGCGCTAAATTGTACCGATACAATTAAAGCTATGGGTTGTTAATTCGTGCTAAAATACGCACAATCACACCATAACAGCGCTGTTTTCTTGGATCAAAAGGTTTATTGTCACCATGACAATCGAAGCATTCACCCCTATCATCACCACAGATCACCCTAAAAGCGATCCCATCTATCGCCAAATAGCACAACAGATCAATCAGTTGATCCTCAATGGCACATTAACTGGCGGCGGAAAATTACCGACCCATCGTGCATTGGCAGATCATCTCGCTGTCACGGTCGGTACGGTCACCCGTGCCTACGCGGAAGCAGAACGCCAAGGATTAGTCGAAGCACGTATTGGGGCCGGCACCTTTGTCAGCCAAGCCAATAAGCCTAACTGGGTATACAACTACTCAGAGGCATCGCCAGCTGATGGCTGTAATTTCGGCTATAACATCCCACCACAGCTTGATCGTGCCGCGATGTTGACCCAAGCCATGCAAAGCTTGAGTAGCGACCCGCAACAACTCAATCAACTGATGCTGTACCAAGACCCACAGGGCTTAACAGCCCACCGCCAAATCATTGCTCAGTGGCTCCAACAAAAAGACATCGCGATTGACGCAGAGCGGATGCACTTCACCTCTGGCGGACAACATGCCGCCCAGCTCGCCCTTTCTGCTTTTTGTCACGGCGGTGATACCGTTTTAGTAGAATCCGTCTCGTATCCGGGATTTTTGAGCTTAGCTAAGCAACAGCAAGTGACGGTGAAAAGTGTTGAGATGGATGGCGAGGGATTAATACCCGCCAGTTTAGAGAAAGCGTGCCAGCTGTATCAGCCACGTTTGATTTACTGTACTCCCACCATGCAAAACCCAACGACAGTGACGATGGGCGAACAACGCCGCCGTGATATTTTGGCGGTATGCCAGCAGCATCAAGTGTTGATCATTGAAGATGACGTCAACGGCTTAATGCCCACTCGCCGTCCTAGCCCGTTAGTGAATCTCAATAGTGAGCAGGTGATCCACATCGGTGGGCTATCGAAGTGTCTCGCGCCTGGGCTACGCTTAGGCTATATCCAAGTCCCTACTCGCCATCAAAAACGGCTAAATACCGCACTGCATAATCACAGCTTAATGATCAGCCCACTGCTGAGTGCATTAGCGTGTAAATTGATCCAGCAAGGCGATGCGGATCGTATCTTGCAACAGATAAGACATGATATTGCAGCGCGACAGCGGCTAGTGACGCATTACTTGGCGGAATTTACGATCGCTCATGACAATGCCAGCTTCCATGTCTGGTTGACGCTGCCAGAACACTGGCGATTAAGTGATTTTGTTTCGGCGGCCGAAGATGCCAAGGTGACGGTGAAATCTGCAGAGCTATTTACCCCACCGGGTTGCACCACGCCACCCGCGGTACGGCTCGCTATCAGTGCGCCAGTCAATCACCAACAATTAGAACAAGGGTTACAGATCCTGAGTGATTTACTGCGTACGGATCCCATTTCAGACTTTCCACTATAAGGACACCATGATGACCGCAGCATTTACACCGGCAGTCGGGTTAGGTAATCCACATTTACAAACCTTATTGCCTCGATTTATTCGTCGCAAGCCGTTGTTTACGCCACATACTCAGAGGATCGAAACACCTGATGGTGACTTTCTCGATATTGCATGGACCGATGTTCCCAGCAATCATCAAAGAAAGAGTGAAACGAAAACCAAGCAGACACCATTGCCGATTATGATCCTGTTTCATGGTTTAGAAGGAAGTTTCAATAGCCCCTATGCCAATGGACTATTACATGCCGCTATGCAGCAAGGCTGGCTTGGAGTAATGATGCATTTCCGTGGCTGTAGCGGCGAGATGAATCGCCAAGCCCGCAGTTATCATTCAGGTGAAACCAGCGATGCGCGTTTTTTCATTCAATGGATCCGCCAGCAGTTTCCTGACTCGCCGTTATTTGCAGTCGGAGTATCGTTAGGGGGCAATATGCTGGTCAATTACCTTGCTGAGCATGGCGATGACAGTGAATTGTGTGCCGCCCAAGTCATTTCTCCCCCGCTAAATTTAAGCGCGTGTTCAGAACGTATCGAGCAGGGATTCTCTAAGGTTTATAAGCAATACTTGCTCAGCTCGATGAAAAAGAACATCAGCAAGAAAATGGCCCTGCTGCCTGACGCCTTACCATTAGATCAAACTCGTATCGAAGCCATTAGCACTCTGCGCCAGTTTGATGATCTAGTGACAGCCCCCTTGCACGGCTATCAGGACGCCAATGACTATTATCAGCGCTGTAGCGGCTTACAACGATTGCATCAGGTCAAAGTGCCGCTGCGGGTCATTCATGCGAAGGACGACCCTTTCATGACGCATGATGTGATCCCCTCGCAACCATTACCTGACCATATCGATTACCACCTCAGTCCTAACGGGGGGCATGTCGGCTTTTTAACGGGCTCATGGCGTAATCCTACATTTTGGTTAGAAACAACAGTACCCGCTTGGTTTGCACCTTTTGCTGGCGTAAATAAGCGCGAATAGCAAAAGCGGCTCTTGCCATTACTATCCTTAACCACTGATAATAATGTTATCAGTGGTTAATATACCCTCCCTAGCAGTAAGCGGTTGTTATGATTATTCCTTGGCAAGACATCGCCCCAGAAACACTCGACAACTTGATCGAGCACTTCGTGCTACGAGAAGGCACCGATTATGGTGAACACGAAAAAACGCTAGAACAAAAAGTCCAACATGTTCGCGGCCAATTGGCGAAAGGCGATGCCGTTGTCATGTTCTCAGAGTTGCATGAATCAGTGGACATTAAGCTTCGTCGAGATCTCAATTTCTAATACTCGCGGACGCTTACGCTTGATCTAATCGCAACATCCTGTTAATAACTCATCGTTAATCTTAACGACAGGGTTTGTCATGTCTGCAAAACATCCCATCATTGCAGTAACAGGGTCGTCCGGTGCGGGCACCTCGACCACTTCAGAAGCCTTCCGCAAAATGTTCAATATGATGAGCATCAACGCAGCATGGCTTGAAGGCGATAGTTTCCACCGATTTACCCGTCCTGAAATGGATGTTGAAATTCGTAAAGCCAAAGAACAAGGTCGTCATATCAGTTATTTCGGCCCACAAGCAAATGACTTTCCACAACTAGAGCAGTTCTTCCGCCAATATGGTGAAGACAGCACAGGTAAATTCCGCCGTTATCTCCACACCTTTGACGAAGCCGTCCCCTACAACCAAATGCCAGGTAGCTTCACCCCATGGCAAGAATTACCCGAAAATACCGACGTCTTGTTTTATGAAGGCTTGCACGGTGGGGTTGTCGATGGTGAAACCAATGTTGCACAGCATGTCGACTTACTGATTGGCATGGTGCCTATCGTCAACTTAGAGTGGATCCAAAAAATTGTGCGCGATACCCGCGATCGGGGCCATTCGCGCGAAGCCGTCATGGAATCTATCGTCCGTTCGATGGATGATTATCTTAATTACATCACGCCGCAATTTTCACGCACTCATATTAACTTTCAGCGAGTTCCTACAGTGGATACCTCGAACCCACTCAGTGCCAAAGGGATCCCAAGCTTGGATGAGAGTTTTGTCGTGATCCGCTTTCGTGGTATCAAAAATGTCGATTTCCCGTATTTACTGTCGATGATTCAGGGCTCTTTCATGTCACGCCATAACACCTTGGTTGTTCCCGGGGGAAAAATGAGCTTTGCAATGGAGTTGATTATGCGCCCGTTGATCCAACAACTGATTGATACCGGGAAAATTGGTTAACGCCTCGAATTTGGCTCCCACATTCAGCACCAACAAAAACGGAGACCGTGATGTCTCCGTTTTACGCGACTACGATAAGCTCATTTTACAATGGCTTTACGCGACAACCACCTCATACGAATGCGTTAGCTCAACGCCCTCGCCTAACATCAAACACACTGAGCAATATTTCTCGAGTGAATCAGCAACCATTTTCGCCACTAAGGCATCATCAAGATCATGACCTGTTACCACGAAGTGCAGATTCGCCGTTGTGAAAATGCGAGGGGCCGTTTCGCGACGAACAGAGGAAATTTGTGCTTCGCAGCCCGTGATTTTTTGATTGGCTGATTGGAGACCACTCACCACATCGACCGAGCTACACCCACCAGCAGCCATTAACACTAGCTCCATTGGACTGGGTGCTTTTTCACCACCATTGCCGTCCATCACCACACTGTGACCGGAATTTGACTGGGCTAAAAATGTCATTCCTTCAACCCATTTCACACGTGATTGCATTGCTTTCTCCTTAGTGTTTTGGCGTCAATTCTGCATAATCTAACAACCGTGTGATCATGTGCACACTTATGAGTACAAAATGACGATTTCAGATAGATCAATATCAAGAAATGCCCACCGAAAAAAGTTAAACTCTCAATTAATTATTCAAGTGAGCTTGCAGCCCAGCGGCTGGCTTTATATTCTAGCCAGTGAACAATTCTATTGTTAAGCCCAAACTGAAATTATAGGGATGTCGTTGTTGGGCAACAAACGCAGAGGAAGTTAGTAATATGGTTCCAGGTAAACCTCAAACAGATCCAACACTAGAGTGGTTTCTTTCACATTGCCACATTCATAAGTACCCATCAAAAAGCACTTTGATTCATGCTGGTGAGAAAGCGGAAACGCTCTACTATATTGTAAAAGGCTCTGTTGCTGTTCTTATCAAGGATGAAGAAGGCAAAGAGATGATTCTTTCTTACCTAAACCAAGGTGACTTCATCGGCGAACTTGGTCTTTTCGAAGAAGGTCAAGAGCGTACAGCTTGGGTTCGTGCTAAAACACCTTGTGAAGTGGCTGAGATTTCATTTAAGAAATTCCGTCAACTAATCCAAGTAAACCCAGATATTTTGATGCGCCTATCTGCACAGATGGCGACTCGTCTTCAAGTAACAAGCCAAAAAGTGGGCGACCTTGCGTTCTTAGACGTAACAGGCCGTATTGCACAGACGCTACTAAACCTAGCAAAACAACCTGATGCAATGACTCACCCTGACGGCATGCAAATCAAAATTACTCGCCAAGAAATCGGTCAAATCGTGGGTTGTTCACGTGAAACCGTTGGTCGTATCTTGAAAATGCTTGAAGAGCAGAACCTAATTTCTGCACACGGTAAAACTATCGTGGTATACGGTACTCGTTAATCTTTTGATGACTCGATTACAGCTAATAAAAAAGCCGCTTCTGCGGCTTTTTTTGTACCTAAAATACCCAATACTCTCAGCGTATACTCAGTTATACATTTGCTAGCGCTGTCACTGATTATTCTCTTGCTAACTTCACCACCAGTGCTACATTATGCATAACAACTATCAGGCCGGTGATACTAAGAACCTCGCCTGACAATCGCCATCAGATGGCAAGTACTATGGGATTTACGATATGGATATCGAACGTTTTTCTCCGCACTGCGCAACTGCGACCCCCCCAACAGCGATAGCCCCACTACCAAGCACTGTTGAAATGACAGGTTTTAATGGTCAACGCCATTATCTTGAGCAGCATATCGCGCTGACGCAGATGCCACATCGCCAAAGTAATGTGCAGTGGTCCCCACCACTAGACAGCTTGCACTGATCCCACAATTACCTGTTATCAGCTCCGCGGCGATGATGCTTATTGTCATGCTTTCTCAGCGCCATATTTTCTCGGCGCTATCTTTCCGAAGCGCTATCTTTCCTCAGCGCCATAGGAGCTGGGGATATCCTTAATCGCTATTTGTACTTTCAAATATCTTATCTGCAGATGCCGCTACAAACCCGGTATACAGCTCTCCATCACTTTTGGGGTAACGCTTGGCAAATTCATAGAAACCACCCGAGACCTGTTTTACGCCTTCTAAAAATGCCACTGGTACTTTATCGGCCATAGTGGAAGATTGCTCCAACATCTCTTCGGGACTCCCCTTGACCGCCCCCCCTGACATATTGATAGCAAAGCCATTATGCTCCAGCAGATGATTCACCTCTGCGACTTCGGTAAATTGCTCAAGTTGATTAATACTGACCGTGAAATGATTAGCCCCAAACCCATGCGCAGCTAACCAACCAGCGTATTCGCTTTCCGCGGCAAGCATTTCATAGGTTGCCAAATCAATATCCCACAAACGGCCGCCGTATAAAAAAGCGGGATCTTTCATCGCCATCTCTGGCACTTGTTTCACCAAGTCACGAACCGCTTGCTGCAACAGTGATGAACACTGCCCGACTAATAGTTCACTGATGAACACTTTTGGTGCGGCTGGATTAGGGTGCTCAAAGTGCTCGGCATACAGCTTTTTGCCCTCAAAATGGTAGGTGCCACAAGGCTGATAGCCAATCGCAATAAATGGTGCTGCCAACACATCTAATCCTACCTTAGGCAGATTGAAGGTACGCAACGCAATATGATCATTCAATAAAGGCTCATCTTCCGTTAGCAAAGTATGCACTTGATCGGCTGATGGACACAGGCGCTGAATATAGTCTTGCCACAGATTGTCAAAAAGTTGCTCTACTCTTTCCATGTTGAGATGCTCCCCGTTAATTGATAGTTGTCACAATGCCCTGATCCGACCTAATCAGTATGGCACTTATTGACTATTTATCTTGTTACTGAGTGGTAGCGTTACCGTGTGTGGTGGTATTCATAAAAATGGGCACCATTTGGTGCCCACTCGTACATTTATAGCGTAATGCCCGGTGATAACTGAGTGGGTAGCTCCGCTTGTTCACCTTCCATCGATGCCATAGGGTAAGCACAATAGTCAGCGGCATAGTAAGCGCTTGGGCGTAAGTTACCGGATGCACCCGGCCCACCAAATGGCGCATCACCGCTCGCACCCGTCAACTGGCGGTTACGGTTTACAATGCCGGCACGAATGTGATCAATAAAATATTGCCATTCCGCATCGTCGGTTGAGATCAAGCCCGCCGATAACCCATAGCGGGTATTATTAGCCAAAGTAACCGCTTGAGCTAAATCGTCGTAGCGCACCACCTGTAGCAGCGGACCAAAGTATTCTTCATCAGGTAACTCAGCAATGGCGCTCACTTCAATGATTGCTGGTGAGACAATCGCCCCTTGGCCACGTTTGGCTTCTAGTAAGACGTTCCCACCAAGGCTAACAAGGTTAGCTTGTGCAGCAATAATGCCATCAGCGGCCTGCTTAGAGATTTGTGGCCCCATAAATGGCTGAGGATCCGCAAATGGGCCATCAATGCGTAACTGTGCTGTTGCTTCTACCAAGCGTTTGACGATGGCATCACCCACTTCACCGTTCGGTAAATACAAGCGACGGGCACAAGTACAACGCTGGCCTGCACTAATGAACGCCGATTGAATAATGGTGTATACGGTTGCTTCAACCTCACCATGGGCGTTCGAGATCACCATCGGATTATTGCCACCCATTTCAAGTGCCAACATTTTACCAGGCTGCCCAGCAAACTGCCGATGAAGGATATGACCTGTATTGGCACTGCCCGTGAACAGCAAGCCATCGATACCCGTCGAACTGGCAAGGGCCTCTCCTGTCGGGCGCGAACCTTGGACTAAGTTAATCACACCAGCAGGTAAGCCTGCTTGTTGCCAGAGTTTCATTGCCACTTCGGCCGTTTTGGGTGTTAGCTCCGACGGCTTAAATACCACGGTATTGCCCGCCAATAATGCAGGAACAATATGGCCATTCGGTAAATGTCCTGGGAAGTTATACGGACCAAAGACCGCCATCACACCGAGTGGACGATGGCGCAGCACAGCCGTTGTCGCCCCTGCCACTTCTTTTTCTTTGTGACCAGTACGCTCATGGTAAGCACGCAATGAAAGCGCAATCTTACCGACCATAGCCCCCGCCTCGGTGCGGGTTTCCCACAAAGGTTTACCCGTTTCTTCCGCTATGGTGGTGGCAATATCTTCGCTGTGCTCTTTTAGCAACTCAGCGTACTTTTCAACAATCGCCTGACGCTCCTCAAGCGAGGTATGACGCCAGCTTAATAAGGCTTCACGAGCACTTTGCACCGCATGTTCAACTTGATCTGCAGTGGCTGCTTGTCCTTGCCAAATCACCTCAGAACTAAATGGGTTTAACGAATGAAAAGACTCACCAAGACCTGCGACCCACTTTCCTGCAATCCAATTTACTGCGAATGATTGTGTCATGATATTCCCCTTATCCTATTGTCCCATCAAGCGAACCATATCGCCTTGCTGTAGCTGTAATGCTGTTGCCATCGCAGGTGAAATAATCGCGATATTACGCTCACCATCTACCGCTACTTTTCCTACCGTGGCGCGAAAGTTTTCAAACGAGGTATTACTGATCAAATAATCATGCGAACTACTGTGTTCACCAATTTCGACACGGCAACGCAAAGAGTGACGCACCGACTCAATATTACGGACCTCACACTCCACCATAGGGCCAGCATCAAAGATGTTGACGTAACCACGGCAGGTAAAGCCCTCTTGCTCCAATAAACGCAATGCGGGGGCGGTATTGTCATGTACCTGACCAATCACCGCCTGCGCTTTTTCACTGAGCAAGTTGACGTAAATTGGCAGTTTCGGCATTAAGTCCGCAATAAAGCCTTTGGCGCCAATCCCCGTTAGGTAATCGGCATGGGTAAAATCAATCGAGAAGAAATGCTCTTTTAGCCACTCCCAAAATGGTGAGTGACCGTCTTCATCTGACACGCCACGCATTTCAGCAATCACTGTGGGTGAAAAACGGTGGGTATGTTCGGCCATCATCAAAAAACGCGCTTTAGACAGCAAACGACCATTCAGGCCTTTACGCCACTCAGGGCGTAGAAATAACGTACACAGTTCACTATTGCCGGTGTAGTTGTTGCCAAATGTCAGTAACTTCACCACATTGTGAACATCAAGGCGACGTGACGCATGCACCACTGTACTCAAGTGGTACGTATAAAAAGGGGTATCTAAACCAATGGCAGCTTCTATCCCAGTAGTACCTGCCACTTCACCCGTATCAGTATCTTCCGCTACCATTAGGTAACCTTCGGTACCAATTTCCGTTACCTCTTTTGCAAAACTCTCTTCTGAGTGTGCAATACGATTACGAAGCATGCCTTCGTTGACAGGCAGTGAAGTAAAACCATGACCAGATTCTTCCGCGCAGCGCATAAGCGCCGGGTAATCTGTTGCAGTAATAGGACGAATAACCAGCATCGAACTCCCTCCTGATGCAGGTAGCGATCATGTCGCTAACTAAGTGTGGAAATAACTTCGCCAGTGTAGGGGGCGAAAAGTTACAGCGATCAAGCTCCTGCCAATGCTGTAGTCAGTTATAAACGGGCCAGCCGTTATGCTCTCGCGCTGCGAGAGAGAAAAGACGTGTAATGCATGAGCATTACACGTGGTGTTACGATGACATAAAAAGTTACGCGTTATAGAGTTTGGCGATTGCCGCTTCTAAACGCGCTAAGCCAAGATCAACATCTTCTTTGCTAATCACTAACGACGGCGTAAAGCGCACCACGTTAGTACCCGCGACAAGCACCATCAAACCTTCATCAATAGCCGCTAACAGAACATCACGCGCACGGCCTTGCCATTCATCGTTTAAAGCCGCGCCTAGTAATAGTCCCTTGCCACGAACTTCAGCAAAAATTGGGTATTTAGCATTAATGACAGCAATACCATCACGGAACCATTGCTCACGTTCTTTCACGCCCGCCAATACTTCAGGCTTAGAGACTTCGTCCACCACAGCTTCAGCCACCGCACACGCCAGCGGGTTACCACCGTAAGTTGAACCGTGCGTACCGATTTTTAAATGCTTGGCTAATTCCGCAGTTGTGAGCATGGCACCAATCGGGAAGCCACCACCCAGTGATTTCGCGGTACTAAGAATATCAGGGGTGATCCCTAAACCTTGGTAAGCATAAAACTCACCCGTACGGCCATTACCCGTTTGCACTTCGTCAAAAATCAGCAGTGCATTGTGTTTATCACAAAGCTCACGTACACCCTGAATAAATTCAGGTGTTGGCGAGATGATGCCACCTTCACCTTGCAGTGGCTCCATCATAATGGCGCAAGTACGGTCTGAAATATGATCCGCAAGTGCCGCTAAATCATTGTAAGGAAGGTGCGTAACATCCCCCGGCTTAGGACCAAAACCATCCGAGTAAGCCGCTTGCCCGCCAACCGTCACCGTAAAGAAAGTACGACCGTGGAACCCTTGTTTAAACGCAATAATCTCTGATTTTTCAGCACTAAATTTATCAGCCGCGTAACGACGCGCTAATTTTAACGCTGCTTCATTCGCTTCAGCCCCTGAATTGGCAAAAAATACTCGTTCAGCAAAACTGTGCTCAGTCAGCTTTTTGGCTAGGCGTAATGCGGGCTCATTGGTCATCACATTGCTCAAATGCCAAAGTTTATCTGCCTGCGCTTTCAGTGCATTCACCATCACCGGATGACAATGCCCTAAACAACTCACGGCAATACCACCGGCAAAGTCGATATATTCGCGATCATTCTGATCCCATATGCGAGCACCTTGCCCCTTAACAGGAATAATCTGCATTGGGGAGTAACAAGGCACCATCACCTCATCAAATAAATGACGTTCTACTTTTTGTTCCATTGCCATCACACTTTCCTTCTGTGTATACCGCCTCAAGCATAGTATTTACATTTTATTAACGAATTCCAATAGCAGAAAATTCTTTTTGCACGTTAAAGCTCCCCGACGATTGGATTGTA
This sequence comes from Photobacterium sanguinicancri, assembly GCF_002265265.1. Lineage (GTDB taxonomy): Bacteria > Pseudomonadota > Gammaproteobacteria > Enterobacterales > Vibrionaceae > Photobacterium > Photobacterium sanguinicancri. The sequence continues at coordinate 1,040 of NZ_NOIF01000054.1, read as the reverse complement.
AGTAGATATTTATGCGCGTAATAAGCGGATTTATGAAGAGCACAGTAATAAAGAGTGTCTTTCCCTTAAGGAAATAAAAAAGTAAATGACAGCTTTAGGCCCTGTATAACAAGGAGGTTAAAAGGGAAAAGTAGAAAAAGTAGGAACTACGAGGGAAATATTATGTTTTAGCCGCGATTATTCAGAAGAATATTCTCCCAAATAACACCTCAGCCTAAAAATGCAGATAAAAATGAAATATATGTTAACAATAGTGATAAAGATCTCGTATTTGAGAGACCTTTACAGCTCTATTTTGATGTTTTTCTCAGGTTCGGCGTAAGAAATTGGCTAATAGCTGATGACCTTGCTCAGTCAAAATACTCTCTGGGTGAAACTGCACCCCTTCAATCGGCAATGTTTTATGGGCAATCCCCATGATTTCATCAAACTCACCATCACGCTCAGTCCAAGCTGTTACTTCAAAACACGCTGGTAAAGTATCTGCTTTTACTACCAGTGAATGGTAGCGGGTGACGGTGAGCGGGTTATTAAGGCCTTCAAAGACACTGCGATTAGTATGAATAACGGGGGAGGTTTTACCATGCATAACTTGTCGCGCTCGAACCACATCGCCGCCAAACACTTGCGCAATAGACTGATGGCCTAAACAGACTCCCAGAATTGGCAGTTGACCGGCAAAATGACGAATAGCATCCAGAGATACCCCAGCGTCATCTGGTGTACAAGGCCCTGGGGAAATAACCAAATGGCTCGGTGCTAACGCAGCAATGCCTGCAATATCAATATCATCATTACGTACTACTTTGACCTCGGCGCCCAGCTCTGAAAAATACTGGTACAGGTTATAGGTAAACGAATCATAATTATCGATCATCAACAGCATAGCGTTACATCCTTACTTGGCTGGTTGGTATTTTGCAAATCCCTCGATGAAAGGCAAGGTAATTCTCAGGCTTACCCACTCTATATAAAGATCCACTGAAGATAACGATCATGACCAGTTAAAAAATGCGCACAAACTTAAATATTTTTTAATA
>NZ_NOIF01000053.1 GCF_002265265.1 Photobacterium sanguinicancri | reverse complement strand
GTCATAAACTCACTCAAAAAGAATAAATTCCAAACTTATCGACCAAATATAAACCAGACAAGCAAATATCATTTGTTATACAATTGATATTTTTTATTCAAACGATACAGAACTTGTCAGAAATCAATAGTTGTAACACAGCTAATCCCCTATACTCCTTCCCGTCATCAGGGTTTCATTAGTATTTATAAGGTTTTAATTAGAGATACACGCACACATTGGCATTAGCAGTTTTTTTGGCCGTATGGATACGCTCGTTAGACCTAGGAACCGTCGCTTGTTTAGCTTTGTGAATTATCTTAATTCACGCTCGTTATGCAATATCACCCATCTGCTTCTCTCTTGTCTGTACAGTACGTACTGCACGGCAATGTTCACTGCTTGTTATCATTCGTCCTCGACGAAACATGGATGCATTACTTTTTCTAGTCCAACTCATCAATTGGGCAGTTATGAGTATCACTAGCGAAAACCCTTTGAAGGCTATATCAATATACCTATAAAGGAGATGTCCATAATGGACACTGTGAAAAACAATACTGTTGACTCTTCATCTGTAAACAGCTCTGAGAAACTTGGCTGGAGCAAAAGCGATACTATTTGGGTGCTTGGCCTATTTGGTACTGCTGTAGGTGCTGGTACGCTTTTCTTACCAATTAACGCAGGTGTGGGTGGTTTAATCCCGCTTATCGTTATGACTTTGCTTGCATTGCCAATGACCTACTTCGCGCACCGTGGCATGACACGCTTTGTACTTTCAAGCTCTAACCCAGGTGCCGATATTACTGAAGTGGTTGAAGAACACTTTGGTGCTGGTATGGGTAAAGTAATCACTTTGCTTTACTTCTTCGCTATCTACCCAATTCTATTGGTATACAGCGTTGCACTGACTAACACTGTTGAAAGCTTCATGGTTAACCAGCTTGGTATGGTTCCACCAGCACGTGCGATTCTTGCGCTTGTATTGATCATCGGCCTAATGGCTGTTGTTCGTCTTGGTGAGCAACTGATCATCAAAGCGATGAGCATACTGGTATTCCCATTTGTTGCTGTTCTACTAATGCTTGCACTTTACCTTGTTCCTTACTGGAACGGTGCTATTTTCGAACAAGTAATGCCTGCTGAAGGTGGCTTCACGACTATCCTTATGGCTGTGTGGTTAATCCTGCCTGTGATGGTATTCTCGTTCAACCACTCTCCTGTTATCTCTTCTTTCGCTGTTGCGAAACAAAAAGAGTACGGTGAGCAAGCAGAAAAACAATGTTCACGCATCCTGATTCGTGCACACGTTATGATGGTTGTGGTAGTTATGTTCTTCGTATTCAGCTGTGTGCTGAGCCTTTCGCCTGCAAACCTTGCAGAAGCTAAAGCGCAGAACGTTTCAATCCTAACGTACCTATCTAACCACTTTGAAGCACCAACTATTGCTTACGTAGCCCCTGTTGTTGCTATCATTGCGATTACTAAATCGTTCCTTGGTCACTACCTGGGCGCAAGTGAAGGTCTTAATGGCCTAGTGGTTAAACTAGCACGTGACCGTAATAAAGAAATTGGCCCTAAAAAGCTAAACACTTTCACTGCACTATTTATGCTACTGACTACATGGGCTGTTGCAACTATCAACCCAAGTATTTTAGGTATGATTGAAAGCCTTGGTGGCCCTATCATCGCGATGATTCTTTTCATCATGCCGATGTATGCTATCAACAAAGTACCATCAATGCGTAAATACTCAGGCGCACTGAGCAATGTCTTTATCACCATCATTGGTCTAGTTTCTATCTCTGCAATTTTCTACTCCCTTGCACAGTAAGATTTAAGACAACCGATACTAAGGCCATCATTTGATGGCCTTTTTTGTAGCCAAATTTCAGTAATCGTTATCAGAGAAAAGCACAACTCTGCTAGAGTAATACCAATACCGTTAATTAACTAAGCAGAATAGTACGAAGGGATAACACTTAGAACCAAGCATAGATTGCAGTTAGCGAGTTGCTCTACCTACAAAATCTATAATGCCGCTATCAGTGATTTTAACCAGCAAAGTAGAACATAGAATAATTAATAAGAAGAGCGTTTATGCAGATTGAACAGCATTCCGAATATGACAATCCACTCATTTGGCCGATGATATCTATCTTGAAACATCAACCTAAAGGCTGGATGATCCATACCCTATCAGAAGAATTAAAACAGCGTGGTATTTGGTCTCAACTCGATGATGACGCAGATAAAGACCTGTTCAAGCGTAACTTCCTGCTGATGAACGCCCTTTACCAACTGCAAGAAATGTTACTCCCTAAGCAATGGCTACAAGCTCATGCGATGGATATTTGCTTAATGCCCAATATGAATTCAGCAGATAACGCGATTGATACTGATGACCCACTCCGTAGTTACTATTTAGATTGGGCAAACTACAACGCTGATAGTGATACGATTCAAGCGTTACTTTCCTCTTTTTGGCGACGCTATCAAGATCATATTGGTCATCAAGAAAGTGAAATCACCTTATTACGTGCTCGCCCGGAAGATCTCGCTTTATTTGAGTTACCTGCCGACGCCACACCGCAGCAAATACGTAAACAATGGCGTAAGCTCGCGCTACGCTGGCACCCAGATCGACCAACAGGTGATGCGGCTCAGTTTCGTGCCATTTGCGAGGCTTGGCAGCGATTACAATTATCTTCGACTTGATCAATCATTCAAATTTTTAGAACAAGCTGTTCGTCTTAGCCCTCTTTTCGCCAACCTGTGCTGCACCTACACTCTCAATATGAATTACATCGCGACTCGAGGGAATAGATATGGCCTACCGAACAGTTAATCAAATTCTTAAATCACACCCATCATCAGATGGAGACGGTGTGCGTATCCAGCGTGTGCATGGTTTTGAAAACCCACATTTCAGCCCTTTCTTAATGATTGATGAGCTCAAGTCACTTTCACCTGATGATTATATTGGTGGCTTTCCTCCCCACCCACACCGCGGTATTGAAACGTTAACCTATATGCTCAGCGGTCATTTTCAGCATAAAGATCACCTCGGTAATACGGGAGAGTTACGAGATGGCGGCGCGCAGTGGATGTCTGCAGGTAAAGGCATTGTACACAGTGAAATGCCAATGATGTCTAATGAACAGCTACACGGCTTTCAAATTTGGATTAACTTGCCTGCGTCTAAAAAAATGCAGGAACCGCAATATCACGATTTTCAATCTGATGTGATTATTGAAAAACAGCTCAGCGACAACAATCTGATCCGTGTCATCGCAGGTGATCTCACTATTCATGGGGAAACGCTCGCTGGGCCATTACAGCAAACTGGTGTGCCTCTTACCGTCGCAGACTGGCAAGCTGACAATAATGAGCAAATCCAAGCATGCCTAAACCCAGATTTCCAAGCCATGTTATATGTCTATCAAGGCGAAATAACCGTAGATGGCCTTTCTGTTCAACAAGGTCAATTAGCCTTGCTATCTAACGGAGAAAGCTTAGCTATTACCTCTCACGGACACTGTGGTGTTTTATTACTGGCAGGTACACCGATAGATGAACCTGTTGTTCACTACGGCCCGTTTGTGATGAACAGTATGGATGAGATAAATCAAGCCGTTGAAGATTACCAAAATGGCACATTCGTTTGATGGCAAACAGCTATCACTTTGTATTAAATAGCGAGTAGTTTACTTTCCTAACCGAATCAAACTGGATCAAAAAAGCCCTCACATCAACGTTGAGGGCTTAATCATCACTTCAAGGTAAAGTGCTTAGCAAATATTAAAACGAGTAGACGAAGTTGAAACCACCGCCGTTGTCTGTTTTGCTTGAATCGGCATTAAATTCATTCAGTTTGTTTTGCTTCGCTTCAAACGTCAGAATCGTTTCTGGCGTAAATGAGTAAGCAAGGCCTAACGCGTACACTTGACGGTCACCGCTAATACCACGAGCATCTTCTTTAAAGTTCACGTTAGACGCATAAGCAAATGGACGGAAACCTGATTCAAATACGTAATGCGCATACACATCGAACGCATCTGCGTCAGCCCACTCAGCAGTACTAGCACCACCTAATAGACCTGCTTTATGGATTTTTTCACCCTTGGTGTAAGCTGTCGCCACTTTCAAACCGCCACGCACATATTGACCGCCAACCGTTGTCGCTGTTTGCTTATCGCCATCTTTCAGGCCATTGACGCCAACGGTATTATCAACACTTACCTTGTTTTCAAGGTAGGCCGCACCAAGGCTTAAACCGAAATCAAAATCATAGCTGGTTGATGCTGCAATGTTATGGTCACGTTTCACATCTGCTGTAGAGGTCGAATCTGTGCTGGTAAAACCGTAGTGTGCAGAAACGTTCAAGCCATCTTTGCTGTAGCGGTATGCCGCCAAGTTATCACCACGCCCTGTCGCAGCAAAACCACCATCAGTACCTTCAGAGTATATAGGTGTCGCATCTGGATCGATGATAACCATGTTATCCATGTAGCGCGCTACATCGTGGTACGCAGACCATTGTTTACCAAAACGTAGGCTGCCCAAAGCATCATTTTTGACTGTCACATAACCTAAGCGATTACGGAAGTTCGACTTACCTGATGATGGCGAATTAAGGAATTGGTCCCACTCTAGCTTTGCATCAATACTGGTATCTGCGGTTAATTGACGCTCAAAACCAAAGTTTAAAATACTACGGCCAGCAGAGAAAATTTCATCATCACCCCATTTAGGTTGAAATGCATCAAGTACAAATACACCACCTACATCAAATGTAGTCTGATCATCTTCATAAACAGTGATTGCAGACGCTTGGCCCGCTAATAAAAGGGTTGGGATCAATACTGCTGATAGTTTTAATTTCATTATTTAACAACTTCTAATGATAAATGTAATAATAGTTCTAAGTGCAAAACTAAAGTAACAGATCAAAAACCAAATTGTAATGGCGAACTAGTACAAAATTGCACTTTTTTTACTCTCATTCTCTCATTTTCAAAGTCAGCTAGCGGTTTAGCTTGTCATTAGAAGTAAAAATAAAACCCTACAAGTAAAATATCGCAACGCTTATTGCTCATTTATTAAGCGTACCAGAGTAATTATTTAGCATTCATCAGATATTACCTCTACGCTAACCGTTGTCAGCGTGTTCTTAACTAAAACAAAGCACCTTTTAGCATTGTCACTCATTAGATCTCTTGGCGTATTAAATATATTACTTAGTCCAAACCTAAGAGTCTGCTCTTTTTCATTTCCTGAATTGATACCATAAAACCATTCATCTAAATTAACATGTAGTAGCTGATCTACACTCATTCCCTGCCAGACCGGGTACCCGTAACGAACCCAGACTGATACGTTATTCTTCCTATCTATTAACAACCTATGCTCTGGAAGCTTTTCTACTCCTTCAATGGCAGCTTTACCAAAAATCTGTTCATTCGCCGTCAGAACGGAAGCTTTGAGCCCATTCATCGCTGCAACACGACTATCCACTTGAATAGAAATAAACCTCGGCCACGCAATTACACTTAATGCACTAAATAACACTATGACAATAATTAATTCAATAAGGGTAAAGCCATTTTCTTTATTCATATTCATCACATATATTCGCGCACTTCAAACAAGTATTAATTTAATGAGCACAAATACGGAATATATACATACTACTTAAAATAACCCCTTAGATTAAATAGTAGCAATGCATTTAAAGCGATATCAACTAGATGAATGAATATAAAACAATAATATTGATGTTTATCGTGCGAAGGGGAATATCGGATAAAGCAGCATGTAATCATGACAGTGTAAATGTAACTAATTACTACAAGATAGAATAAATTTAGCCCTGTATTATCCGATTTATAGTAATGAGTGAGGAGTTAATAATCAATAGCTTCGTCTATTCTCATAGTGAACAAATAAACCCCTACTCTGAATAAAGAGAATAAGGGCTGTTATGACAAAGTAGCGGAGAGAGTGATCTATTGGACGGTTGTTTCACTTGAGCCATGCTCATACTCAACAATCAGCTGATTACCGCTATAGCGTACATTGCGTATTTCGCCATCTAGAATAAAGCGGTTGGTAAGAAGTACACTGCCACTGTTTGCGCTACCCATATTTTTACGTAACGAAGGGAGCGTTAGCAAAGGATCGACACCAATAAAATCACAAAACTGATTAACGAACTTATGCTCTAAAGGCAGCTTTCCTCGTAAGGTATCGGAAAAAACCAACTGACTCATGCCCAGTTTTTTTGCCATTTCAATCTGCGTCACACGCATTTTTGCTTTATAGCTCATCCATGTGTCATGTAATATTTGTTGATCTTCTTCTGTGTATTGCATCCCAAATTCCTGCCGCGTTTAAGCCGTTGGCTTCATCTATAGTGACTGATTATTATTAACTCTGTACTTAGTTCATCTTGAAAAAATACAGCTGTGTCGGTTAACGCACTTAGGTATTAAAACCGATAGACCACCAGCGAATGTCAGCGCAACGTGAGGCTTGCGGGCTTCTTGCTCCTAAACAAGAAGGAAATCATGACAAAATGTATCAATGATTACTTTGCAACTCTCCTGCCTCATTTTTAATCAGAGAACCCAATAAGAAAGCAGCTTTAAACTCAGTTTAAAGCTGCTTTGTTTTTCTACTCAATCCAGTGGTAGTTATCAGACCGAGTAAGCGTTATTTGCACACTTCTTCAGTCCAGAACCAATTCGATGCCGTTGGTGTTTCCCACACGCCAGGATTATTCTTGGCAGCAAAACACTTACTTGCATTTATCACTTTGTCACCATTTGACACTTTAGTTACACCTGCTTGCCACTGAATATAATCACCCGGCGTTGGATCGGGTGTAGGGTCAGGTGTTGGATCTGGCGTCGGGTCAGGAGTTGGATCCGGGGTTGGGTCTGGCGTCGGATCTGGGGTTGGTGTTGAACCACATGAAATTTCATCCCAGAACCAATTTGATTGGGTTGGTGTATCCCAAGTACCTGGGTTATTTTTAGCAGTAAAGCATTTGCTTTGGTAAATAACTTGATCACCATTGTTCACTTGAGTTTTACCTGGCACCCAAGGAATAAATTCACCTGGAGTCGGATCTGGACCCGGCTTTGGTGGTTCTGGCTCTAAGTTATCCACTACACGCACTTCAGGCCAACTTGCATGTGATTCGTATAAGTTAGTCACACACTTCTCATAATCACCAGCAACCAATGCCGAATAAGCCGTTTGGAAACCCACTAATGAACATTCAAACGAGAACCCTTCAGGGCGATCTGCATAGTACTTCCAGTTACCATCCCAGTTGGTATATAGCACGTCTGTCGCGCCATTTAAATTTAAGCTACCGTAAGGTGTTTGCTGCCAACAGGTATTGGTTTCATCTGCTTCAATTGGAATTTGGTAATGCGAAGATAAACCTTCCCAATAACGAATTCGATTAACGGGCTGGCCTTTATCTTTGTTTTGCTCACCACATTCGATACCACCATTAATCACGTTGATTGTGGTACCAAAGCCATAACCAATGCCTGCATCTTTTTCTCGCTGTGAAGGGGTCCAAGTACGATCAATAACATGCAACATGGCTGGTTTTGGTGCTTGAGGCGTTAAGAAGAACCAAATAGCAGAAGCGAGGTTAAGCCAAGAGTCGGCAACTAACCCAGGGTTATTCAATAGTACACTTGCATCGCCATCGTACATGACTTCAGAAAATGCGCCGTAGTTAAAATGATAAGAGAGCTGTTTCGCGCCACGGCCAAAATACCCCTGCCCTACAGCACATGGCCATTTTTTATTTTGCCAATCATTCTGACCACAGCCAGTGGTATATCCGACTTGACCTTCTGACCACCCCATTTCACGAACATGTACCAATGCTTGCTGCCACTCTTCCAAACCCAGAGGATTATCCCAGTGGTTATCTTTTGCAATGTGCCCACCCGTTTCCTGTGCAAAATGCGCAAATGCAGTCACGATAGATTTTTTACAAATCGCATCTGAATTTCGTCCATCAGTGTAGTCACCACAAAAAGCAGGGAATTTACCTATCGCACGTAAGAAACGCGTATACGTATACTCTGGTGCTGCCATTTTGGTCAGGAAATCCCACTCAGCATAAGGAAAAACGCGTTCCGCACGTTTCACATTTACTGGGTTGGTTGCTAAGCCAGGCTCAATAGCTTCGACTTGAACATTGGGTAAAGTACGTAAAGCTTGCGCCCACACACCGTACATAGGATCTGCAGTTTTAGTATTCTCGACTGCTTGTACGTCGGCACGAGAAATAATATAACCCGTTGGATTTTGTGGGTCGGGTTGAATATTCATTGCATGAGCACTTGCTATAAGGCTATTTGCCGCAAGGCTACAGCCTACAAGTAAGGTAAGATGTTTCAGTTTAGTCATTAGATTAAATCCTTTTTATATCGACGCTGTATTTGAGTGATACTTAGAATCTATGTCGTTACCTGTCGGAAAAATAAAGATAAATCGCTATTATCAGTGCGATAAATACACTTATATTTTCTAACGTTCACTAAGGATAATCCGCTAACTTACAACTTGTTTATAAACCCGAAAAAAGAGTTTGATTTTTAGGGTGACATCAAATCGGCAGTTGTCATGATGTGAGGGTTACAATCAGGAATGGAAGCGTCGTCAGGGTTAATTCGTACGGCGTTCCAGTATTAATGGCTCAGCAAATAATATGTTACGGGTAGACTCATTTTATTGGTCTATTTTAATTCTCATCACAATTACCTTCCTAAACACAAAAACACACGTATAATTCACTGTATTCCATCATCATTATTCAACAGGAGCGCAATATGAAACAACTTAACCGTTTTATATGCCAGTGGGTTATCGCAGCCCTTCTGCTCTCCTTCTTGCCGCTTGCGGCAAACGCTTCTGTTATTATGAATAATCCCATGTCAGCGCATAACATCGATAGCTGCTGTAACGATAAGATGATGCAACAATCTCACTGCATGTCGATGCAAGACGATGGTGAATCAAAAGCAAGCTGCCAAAATAGTGACTGCCATTCTGCGGCAGCCTCTGCCATTTTATTCGCCCATCAATTAACAATGGCGACAATGGCAGGTAGCCATAATTATGGTGACCCTATTAGCCAGCTATTCAGCTACTCCGAACGTATTCTACGGCCTCCCGTGCAAGCTTAAATCAATTCTAACGTCATAACTGCGGTGTTCATTTTGCTCACAGCAGGCTTTAGCAGCACAAAAATCAGGCTGCTACTTATTTATTGATTTATGCCCCTTCTGTTTATCAGATGATTAATCGAACGGGTATTAGATGTCACATTTGGAGTTACCATGAAATTTTCACGTTTAGTTGCCCTACCTCTACTTATTGCTAGTTCTTTCTCAATGGCCGAAGTTATTCAAGGCACAAACTATCAATCTCCGTATTGTGGCTGTTGTGGCGCATGGGTTGAGCACATGGAAGAAAATGGCTTTGACTTAGATGTTGTTAAAACAGCTGAAATGACACCGATTAAAATTAAACTCGGTCTACAACCAGCATTAGCCTCTTGTCACACAGCGCAAATCGACGGTTACACCTTTGAAGGTCATGTACCAGCAGAAGACATTAAGCGCTTTTTAGCAGAAAAACCTCAGCGTATGATTGGTTTAACGGTACCAGGAATGCCGATTGGATCACCTGGTATGGAACAAGGCTCAACTAAGCAGCCATTTGAAGTGTTGGCGTTCGATAAGAACGGTAAGACCATGGTTTGGGCCCGCCACAATCAATAACTGATTAGCGCCGAACAAAACGCCCAGCATTGCTGGGCGTTTTTAATTATCGCTAATCATCGTGATTTATCAACGGCTAAAAACGTTCAAATAACTCACGGTTTGGGTCTTCCTGTTCAGCCCATTGTGGGTCTGTTTCCCGCTTTTCTAAATAGATCTGCAAACCATTAAAATACGTGAAAGCGACCACTTCAGAATCTTGTGAAAAATGCTCAAAAAACGCATCTTCTTGATCTGCAAGTTTTTGCAAGGTATCGATTTCTCGTTCTAACGCCCATTGAATGGCATACGATGAAATTTGGGTACGATAAAGAATGAGCTCTTTAATCTCTTTGATTGCGAAAGAGCGAGATAATACTGCCCCCTTGTTCACAGCAGCTACAGAGTCGTTAGCCACTTCTTCGGCTAACAGCGCTTTTAAACTCTCTAAACTTGCTTTGATTTGTGCGTCTGAATAACCGTAAGAGGTCTTACAAAAACGCAAAGCATAGGCCATTTTACTTCGCCCTACGAGCTCCACTACTTGCTCTAAATATGGCTGAGGAATGCCATATTTTAATGCTAGCTGCTGCACGGCATGGTTTAGCCCTGTATAAAAAATACCATCAAATTCAAATTGGAATACATTCGTTATACCCGCGACAGGTATTCCATCAATGCTGATAGGCCAGCCTTGGTAGTTCACGCGTTCTTTGGCAATCTCGAACATTGCCCATGCGCTCTCGCGGAAACCTTCTAGTGCTTTACCTTCAAACTCGCAATCTTCCAGTTCTTCTTTTGTCCAATTCACCCCAATTTGTAAATGCTTTGCGTAGCGCTTATGTAATTGCTCTTTCACTCGATCACGGAGTAAATCTAAGCTACTAACTTTTATTGATTTACAACTTGATAAGCACTCCTGGCAACACGGCAACATAAGTGGGTGCTCTTGATGCTCATAATTGGGCGATGGCATGAACCCGAACGACTCAAAGTAGGGTTCACCACAAAACCAGCAGGTATGGCGATAATTAAAAGGTACATCGATTGACTGATAATGGTCTGTCATAAGAATATCTGCACTTGCGCCATTGGCGATATATAACGTTATAGACGCATTATGCTAAGCCTTTGCGGTTTCCTCAAGCCAATGAACATCACGTCTTCCTATTTGACGAAAATTTTCTCTGAAATTTCACGCAAAAACAGTTAAAATACGTCCCCCGTTTTATAGTGAGTGTGATTGAATGTCTGAAAATAAGCGAAAAGCACTGAAAAAAATTGCTAAATGCTTAGAGCTTGGTAACTCTGCCAACGTCAATGAGGCCGCACAAGCCATTCGCATGGCTCACCGCCTGATGTTGAAGTACGGCTTAGACAAAGACGATGTTGAATTCATCAAAATGGGTAAAACCAAAAGTAAAACGCTATTACCCAGTAATGTTAACCCACAGATTCTTAAAATTATCCGTGGTATTAACCGCCGCTTTGGCGTGGAATGTGTGTTAACAAACTATAAAGGGCTAAAAGAAGCTGAGTTTATCGGTGTTGCAGAACGCGCCATTTTTGCCGCATTTGCATTTGATATTGTTTACCGTGAAATGAACCAGCAAACGGGGCAATTTCGCAATAGCTTTGCCGGTACAGGGGCAAGCTCAGGCGAAGTTACCCGCCGTGTATCATCTTTCCTTGCAGGTTGGTTAGAGGGCGCATTAGAGAAACTTCCTGTTTTAAGTTCTAACGATGATCACGAACAGCGTCTAAGCAACTATATCGATAAAGAATTCGAAAACATCGATCGTGAAACCTTCAAGCAACAGCTTCAAGAAGCGATGAAAGGCATCACCGATGATTATGAAAAAGGCATGAAGAAAGGCCGCAGTATCTCGGTAAACCGCCCAGTTGATGGCAGCCGCCCTGCTGAAAAGCTGCTACTCGAATAATTAGTATTACAGAGCATCAGATGTATTAACCGACATCTGATGCTTGTTCTTTCTATTTGTTTCCTCTTGCATTTCTATTTTTATACACACCCGCCCCCAAAACGTGATCCACGTCGATTAAAAAAGAGCCATTAGGCACCTTTTTGTCATTACTTTGTGATGAAAACGGTTGTTTCTTTTATTTCTGTGGTAGACTCAAATCAAAATCCCCCAAACAAAATAGCCTTTACTACAGCATGAAATTTCCTGGTCAGCGTAAGTCAAAGCATTACTTCCCAGTCAATGCCCGCGATCCATTAATGGCTCAAATTCAACAAGAAAATCCACTTGCTCGCGCACACATTGTAGGCGTTGGTCAAACCATTGTTGATATTGAAGCACGTGTTGATGATGAGTTTTTGGCTCGTCATTCTCTGAGTAAAGGCCACTCGTTGGTTCTTGATCAAGATAAAGCTGAATTGCTTTACGAAGAACTCAAAGAGCATAACCTTATCAGCCACGAGTACCCTGGCGATACCATAGGTAATACCCTACATAACTACTCTGTATTAGCCGATGACAAGTCAATTTTACTGGGTGTAATGAGCAAAGACCTGAAAATTGGTTCTTACGCTTACCGCTACCTATGTAATACATCTAGCCGTATGGACTTAGATTATTTACAGCCTGTCGATGGTCCAATTGGTCGCTGCTACACCCTTATCACTGAAGATGGCGAACGTACGTTTGCAATCAATGAAGGTGATATGAATCAACTTCGTCCAGACAGCATCCCTGAGTGCGCATTTGAAAATGCAGCCGCTTTAGTGCTTTCATCTTACCTTGTGCGCGGTAAACCAACCGATCCAATGAAAGATGCTGCACTACGTGCTATCGAATTTGCTAAAAAACATAACGTACCTGTCGTTCTTACACTTGGCACAAAATATGTGATCGAAGATAAAAAAGAATGGTGGATTGAGTTCTTAAAAGAACACGTTACTTGTGTAGCAATGAACGAAGAAGAAGGTGAAGCCCTAACTGGCGAGAAAGATCCACTATTAGCTGCTGACAAAGCACTTGAGTGGGTTGATATGGTGTTATGTACTGCAGGCCCTGTTGGCTTGTACATGGCTGGCTACACTGAAGATGAATTAAAGCGTGAGTCTACTCACCCACTTCTTCCTGGCCAAATTGCCGAATTCAATAAACACGAATTCAGCCGCCCTATGCGTAAAGCAGATTGTGTGAAACCACTACGTGTTTACTCGCACATTGCACCATACCTAGGTGGTCCGGTGGAAATCAAAAACACCAACGGTGCTGGTGATGCCGCGCTATCTGCATTACTGCACGATATGTCTGCTAACGGCTTCCATAAAGCGAACGTGCCGAATTCATCTAAGCACCAAGCTGAGTTCTTGTCTTACTCTTCATTCTCGCAAATCTGTCGCTACTCTAACCGCGTAAGCTACGAGGTGCTAACCCAGCACGCTCCTCGCCTATCTCGCGGCCTACCAGAGCGTGAAGACTGCCTAAAAGAAGATTACTGGGAACGTTAATCCCCACTTCTTAGCAAGAACATCAATAGACTTAAAACGGAGCTCATGCTCCGTTTTTTGTATTAGCAAAACGCCACACATTGCGCATAACTATTGAACAGTTTATAGCCGCTCAGTCCTAAAGATCATTGCTTACTCAACAGGAACTTTCGCAAATCTCTTTCTACGCGCATAACAAACAGAATAAATACTTTGTCACCGTCTTGCTTATAGAAAATACGGCATGGATTAACGACAACTTCACGGTAATTTAGATATTCTAGTTCAGGTGGAATACGCCCAGACTCAGGAAAAGCCTCTAGACGCTCAACTTTAGAGAAGATCGTTTGAACCAATTGTTTTGCAGCTACGACGTTTTCAAGTGCGATATATTCAGCTATATCATTGAGATCGGATAACGCAGGTTCAGTCCAGATTAATTCAGCCATTTTGACATTTTGTCCTTGGCTTCTTCGTGAGTAACAACTTTACCGTCTGCTAACGCACGTTCCCCTCGCGCAATACCCTCAAGAATTGCCAAACGGTTTTGCATAAACTCGTAATCATCCACATCGACTAAATATGCAGATGGTTTACCGTGTTCGGTAATTAATACTGGCTCTTTGGTGTCGTGGAGCTCGGAGAGGATCTTAGTTGCTTGACGCTTCAGCGAGGTGACTAGTTCTACTTTCATAAGAGCTGCTCCAAAAAAATTCTAAAGTGATACTATTCTATCACTTTTAGTATATCAAGCAGCATGCGTGCCGCAGCTATTATCTGAAACTAGGCTAACACTAAAATGCAATTACAGACTTGTTCATTACACAGGTGAACGAGCGATCAATATTAACCCATAAAAAACCGAAGCCTCATTACTAAGGTTTCGGTTCTTATTTTATTGCCCGCGTTTTAGCTTCGCATTAACACTCGTTAATTGCGTTACGTACACGCTTATCAGAAACTGGGTATGGTGTCCCTAACTGCTGAGCAAAGTAACTCACACGCAGTTCTTCTATCATCCAGCGGATCTCTTTGACCTGATCAGGCACTGGCTGCCCTTTCGGTATCTTGTTCAAGAGTTCTTTGTAATCGCTCACTACCGAATCAATTTTCAGGATATGAACGCGGTCTTTGTTTGGATCGATCGGCAACTTCTCCATTCGGCGCTCAATCGCACGCATGTAACGAAGAATATCAGGCAGACGTTTCCAACCACATTCAGTTGCAAAACCTTTGAAGATCAAGCCATCGATTTGTGCTTTGATATCAGATAAGGCAAACGCCATCGTCAGATCAACACGGCCTTTTAAGCGCTTATTGATAGAGAAAGCCGTGGTTAGAATTTCTTCCACTTGCTTTGCCACATCAACAACCGTATCACCAAGCTCTGCTCGAATGAACTCTTTGGTTGCTTCAAATTTCTCTGGCTCCCAAACAAGTCCACCTTGCTGCTCTAACAGCTTATCAATACCACAAGCGATACAGTCATCAATCAAATCTAACACGCGACCGTATGGGTTAAAGTACAAACCTAACTTTGACTTATTCGGCAAGTTCGCATGTAAGTATTTAATCGGCGAAGGCACATTCAGTAAGACTAAACGGCGCAAACCTTGCTGCATCACCGTTTGCTGTTCTTCTTGTGTTTCAAACAACTTAATACCGACAGAGTCTTTATTATCCACCAGCGCAGGGAAAGCTTTCACTTCAAAGCCGCCGCGTTTTTGCTGGTAACGTTCAGGCAATGCGCCGAAGCTCCAGGTTTTTAAGCCTTCTTGCTCGATGTCATCATCAGCCACTTGCGATAAAGTTTCTTGCACCTTATCTTTCAGGCTTTCTTTCAGTCCAAATAAATCTTTGCTTTCTTTTAGCTTACGATTGCGGTGATCAACACTGCGGTACGTAATCTTCAAGTGATCAGGTACTTGCTCTGGTTTCCAGTCTTCACGCAGTACTGTCACGCCCGTCATGCGTTTCAGCTCTTTCTCAAGCGCATCAAGTAGTGGCATTGACTGCGCTTCTACACGAGATAAAAACGCATCAGCGTAGTTTGGTGCTGGTACGAAGCTGCGACGGATTGGCTTAGGTAACGACTTAATCAATGCAATCACAAGCTCTTGGCGTAGACCTGGGATCTGCCAGTCAAAGCCGTCAGGCTCAACTTGGTTTAAGATAGGCAATGGAATGTGAACTGTCACACCGTCGTTATCTTCACCCGGTTCAAACTGGTAGCTTAGCTTCAGTTTTAGCCCGCCCTGATGCCAGAAGTTCGGGTAATCCAAATCTGTAACATGGCTTGCATCACCTCTGAACAACATTTCTCGTTCAAAGTTAAGCAGCTCATTATTTTCTTTCGAAGCCGCCTTCCACCACGTATCAAAATGACGACCTGAAACAACCGTGTGTTCAATACGCTGATCGTAGAATTCAAACAGCTGATCATCATCAATTAAAATATCGCGACGACGGGATTTATGCTCAAGTTCTTCTACTTCACGTAATAGTTTACGGTTTTGATGGAAAAACTTGTGCTTGGTGTCCCAATCACCTTCGACTAACGCTGAACGCGTAAAAATCTCACGAGAGACTTGTGCGTCAATACGTCCGTAATTCACTTTACGTTTGCCAACAACAGGGATCCCGTAAAGCATCACTTTTTCAAAGGCAAAGACAGCAGCTTGTTTCTTTTCCCAATGAGGTTCACTGTAGCTACGTTTGATCAAATGTTGTGCTAGTGGTTCAAGCCATTCAGGCTGAATTTTAGCTGCAACACGCCCCCACAAACGTGAGGTTTCAACCAACTCAGCAACCATCACCCATTTTGGCTGTTTCTTGAAAATGCCAGAGCCAGGGAAGATGTTAAAGCGTGCATTACGAGCACCTTGGTATTCATTTTTCTCAGGATCTTTCAAACCAATGTGCGACAACATACCCGCCAGTAGTGCCGTATGAACACCTTGGTAGCTGGCTTCTTGTTCGTTAATTCTGAAATCAAGCTCTTTCACTACCTGAGATACTTGGTAGTAAATATCTTGCCATTCACGCACACGCAGGTAGTTCAGGTAGTCTTTTTTACACTGGCGACGGAACTGGTTACCCGATAATTCTTTCTGCTGTTCTTGTATGTAATTCCATAGATTTACATAGCTGATGAAATCAGATTCTTTGTCGTTAAAGCGGCTGTGTTTCTCATCAGATGCTTGCTTCTTATCTGACGGACGCTCACGCGGGTCTTGAATAGATAAGGCACAGGCGATGATCATTACTTCACGAAGCGCACCTTGTTTCGGTGCTTCAAGCACCATGCGTGCTAAACGTGGATCAATCGGCAGCCGTGCTAACTGACGACCCAGTTGCGTTAAACGCTTACGCGGATCGGTCGCTTTATTATTGATTGCACCCAGTTCGTCAAGCAGGCGAATACCATCTTGGATATTGCGGTTATCTGGCGCTTCAACAAATGGGAAGGCTTGAATATCACCCAAGCCAATCGCAGTCATCTGTAAAATAACAGACGCTAAATTCGTACGCAGAATTTCCGGGTCGGTAAACTCAGGACGAGATAAGAAATCTTCTTCCGAGTAAAGACGAATACAGATACCTTCCTGCACACGACCACAACGACCTTTACGCTGATTCGCACTCGCTTGCGAGATAGCTTCAATTGGAAGACGCTGTACCTTAGTACGGTAACTATAACGGCTAATACGCGCAGTACCCGGATCGATAACGTACTTAATACCCGGTACTGTTAACGATGTTTCAGCCACGTTGGTAGATAAAACAATACGTCGGCCAGAATGCGATTGGAATACACGGTTTTGCTCATTAGCAGACAAACGGGCATACAAAGGCAAGACTTCTGTGTCACGCAGATTACGTTTTTCTAGCGCATCGGCGGTATCACGAATTTCACGCTCACCGTTCATGAAGATCAGGATGTCCCCTAGCCCTTCATCGCACAGTTCATCAACCGCATCAAAAATAGCCTGAAGCTGATCGCGATCAGTATCATCGCCATCTTCAGTAATTGGGCGATAACGTGTTTCTACAGGGTAAGTTCGACCCGATACTTCAATGATAGGCGCATCAAGAAAGTGCTTAGAAAAACGTTCTGGATCGATGGTTGCCGACGTGATGATCACTTTCAAGTCTGGGCGCTTAGGCAGTAATTCGCGTAAGTACCCCATGATGAAATCGATATTCAGACTACGCTCGTGCGCTTCATCGATAATGATGGTGTCGTATTGGCTTAAGAAGCGATCGTTTTGGATCTCTGCCAGCAAGATACCATCGGTCATTAGTTTTACTTGGCTACGATCAGACACCTGATCGTTAAAGCGAACTTTATAACCGACGTATGAGCCCAACTCACATTGCAGTTCTTCTGCAATACGTGCGGCAACAGTACGTGCAGCAAGTCGACGTGGCTGAGTATGACCAATCATGCCTGATGCACCACGGCCTAACTCTAAACAGATTTTAGGTAGCTGCGTGGTTTTACCCGAACCAGTTTCACCCGCCACAATAACCACTTGGTTATGTTTAATGGCTTCTGCAATGTCATCTTTTTTCTGACTAACAGGGAGTAGTTCTGGGTATGAAATTATTGGACGCTGCGTTTGACGCATCTGAACAATTTGCATTGATTTGGCTATATCGAGAGCGATCTCATCAAAAACGGTATGCTTGGCTTTTTCATTTTTAATTCTGGCCGCGCCTTGGATACGTTTCTGTAGACGGAAACGGTCGCGCATCATGCAATCTTTGATCGCCGCTTTTAGCGTTTTTTCATTATTTAAAACGCTTGAAGAGGTGTTGTTATCCTGACTCAAGGGATTTCCTGATTCTGAACACGAAAAAAACTGGCGCGATTCTACCACATTTGAACAAAGGTCTGTTCATCTTCACGAACAATTACCTTCAACGTAAGGGATTTATCTGGAAATTTTGATGTCCTATAACCATGCAACTATTATGAAAAATGAAAGTTAAGCTTGTGACGGAGCGCAAAAAAAGACATCTTAACCTGATTACATCAGCGACGTTTGCTCACCTCACAACACAAGTAAAAGAATAGAGAGATTGCTATGTTCAAACAGTTACGTGTTTTATTTCGCCAAGTTATGCATGAGGGAACAGATGGTGGTGCGGTTGATACCCCGTCTATGCACCTTGCTATGGCATCGTTATTGTGTGAAGTCGCCAGTGCTGACCACGCAATTGATCCGCGTGAAGAGCAAGCCAAGGCACACTTACTCACTATGTTGTTAGACATTGATCAAGATGAAGCAGCAAGTCTACTCAAAGAGGCAATGGTTAAAAGCAAAGCGTCTGTGTCCTTGTATGAATTTACCACTAAGCTTCGTGAACTCTTGCCAGAGCAGCGTTACTCCTTAATTGAAGCAATGTGGGAAGTCGCGTACGCCGATGGCGTCATCGACCCACAGGAAGAAGCCGTGATAAGACAAGTCGCCGAGCTTATCTATATCGACCACTCTTTGTTTATTAAAGCGAAGTTAGCGGCACAGCCTCCTCAATAAAAACCAACTAAAAATATTGTCCTCAGTGGCAATTTATACATAAAAAAGGCTACGAATCACATCTAATGAGTAGCCTCTATAAAACCTTTTAATGCAACAATTAGAAAGCACCACTTCAGTTTAAATACGCCCTTCTGCCTAAGTCTCTATCTCTTGCTGTCTATTCCGTATTTTTCATTTCATTATCAAAATGCAAATCCTCATTATTGATACAGCTTTTAATGTAGACCAGCACAGCCACGAATCACCAATAACCCTACAAAACAACAACTTAAAACAAATCAAACGAAAAGATACAGCTTGGCAGCTATTTTGTATGGTTCTGCTTGTTGCGTTTTTTACAGCAGGTTTTTTTCGCTTGCGATTGATTTTACTGATAATGCAGAGGCTTTGGATGAAAATACACATAGTGCCTTTAATGTTGACCTGCGGAGCCATTGCAAGCTCCCCTGTCTTTGCAGCAACACCTTTTAGTGATTGCCCCACAGAAGCGTTCCTATTTCAAGGAAACCCCTCTAATGTTTACGGTGTTGATCTATCAACAGGTAATTTCAATGTTCTACAAACCGATACAGGAGCAGGAGGTACGATTAATGCCGTCGGTTTTAATGAAACTGACCGCTACATTTATGGTTGGAACAAAGATAGCAACACTATGACGCGAATCAACCAGCTCTTGAAAGTTGAGAACCTAACAATACAAAGCGGCTTACCCAACAAAAGTTATTTTGTGGGTGACGTTTTCGACAATAAATATTTTTTGTACCTCAAAGGTACGGGCATGTTCAGTATCGACCTTAGTGCAGGCGATGAAAACTTAACCGCAACTGAGATACTATCCTCTTCAGCAGCAACACTTCAGCTAACAGATTTTGCTTTTTATCCAGAGACTGGTGACTTATTCGCGGTCGAGAATACAAACAATAACTTATATCGCTTTAGTTTTGATGCAGCAGGTAACGCGAGCTTTTCACTTATTGGCTCAACAGGGCTAACAGGAACGACAACATTTGGCGCACAATATTTTGATAAATCAGGCTTTATGTACATTAGTAATAATTCCGACGGGAAAATTTATCGCCTTGATTTACGCGATTTAAACGACCTAAAACCTACCGCTGAATTTTTTGCTCAAGGTCCATCATCAAGCCAAAATGACGGTGCACGTTGTGCAAGTGCCCCTGTTATTGCATCAAATACTGACTTTGGTGATGCCCCTGACAGTTACAAAACATCTCTTGCTGAAAATGGCCCTCGACACTTCATTGGCACAAATTTCTTTTTGGGGTCATTAATTGATGCAGAAGGTGAAGCACTTATTTCACCTAGCTCAGACGATAACGATGGCAGTGATGATGAAGATGGCATCACCTTTAATTCAGAGTTAAAGCAAGGTTCTGATGCTCTAATCCAAGTCACCGTCGGCGGCAGTGCCATCAGTTATGTTAGCGCTTGGTTTGATTGGAACAGTGATGGCGTTTTTGATGAAGCATCAGAACAAATCATTGTCGATGAACATCTCACCCCGGGGTCCCACAGTTTAAAATTCAGAGTGCCAGAAACCGCGATATCAGGGGACACATGGGCACGTTTTAGGATCGCACAAAATGAAGGTGTAAAACCCTTTGGTGGTGTGACCTATGGTGAGGTCGAAGATTATAGCGTTACTATTGAACAACAAACACTAACCCACTCTTATTACCCTGGCGAGGGTGAATGGGCAACACTAGCCTACGAGGATAATTGGCCAAATAAGGGAGATTACGATTTCAATGATGTTGTAATGTATTACCGCGTTGATACTGTGTCTAATTCTGATGGCAATATTATCCGCTACGATATCAGCGGTAAGCTACAAGCCTATGGTGCAAGTTTCTCTAACGGTTTTGCCGTGCAATTAGACAACATAGCACGTTCATCTGTTAGAGAAGAGCTTACTAAATTAGTTGTAAACAGTGAAACAAAACATACTTTTACTGTGTTAGAAACAGGGCAAACCAACGCTGTTGCCATCATTTCTAACGACTTAAAAGAACAATTTGCTGAACCCACCTGTTCAGGAAGTGCCGGCAATTATTATCGCGTTTGGCGTGGTTGTAGTGCCGACGCAGCCGATCAATTCACCTTTGAAGTCAGTATTCCATTCCAAACTCCGCTCGCCAGCGGTCCCGATATGCCTCTCAACCCATTTATTTTTGCTAGAGAAGGTCGTTACCGTGGCGCGAGTTTTGGTACTGACTATCCAGGGCGTGAACTCGAAGTTCACCTTAAAGGTGACAGCTTAACATCATTAGCCTCAGAGCGTTTTTTCTCTACTCAAGAAGATACTTCCAGCTACAGTGCTTCAAATTGTCCTGGCGAAAATTGTGATAGCTACCGAGCATCAAATGGTACGCCATGGGGATTACTCATTGAAGATAATTGGGATCACCCTAGCGAGCGGGTAGATATTTTAGCAACTTACCCTGAGCTAGAAGGTTATGCAACCTCAGGTGGTACAACTAATCAAAATTGGTTCTTACGTAGTAAGGCTGTTGAAAGCAATCTTTTTGAATGATTATATCGAGGACTTACCTATGATACGCCAAAGTTTACTTTTAATGCTTTGCCTTCAATTAACTGCATGTGGTGGTGGCGGCGATGGCGACTCGGGGTCTTCAGGTGGTTCGCAACCTGCGGCACCTGTTGAAACTAGCGATAGTCGTTTTGAAGATCTGGTTATTCCTGAAGGGTTTAAATTTAAAAGTGCCTACCCTGTCACTGTTAGTATTGATCTTGATACCCGTGAAACCCTATTTCTCAACATTTATGGCCGATATACCGAAGCAACAGACGGTACGCCTATTCCCGATTCAAGCAGCCGCTTAATTTCAGGGCCCATGCAAGAGGGTAAATTCAAGGGAAAACTCACCATCACCAGTCAACGTACCAGCTTACTCGTAGAGGCTTGGTTTCAGGATGGAACCCGACAGCCATTTCGCCAGATTATTTCTTTACCAACTAAGGAAATAGTCATTACCGATTAAAAGTCGCCATAACTAAACTCGCTGGTATTACTTATTTCTAGCCCGATGCGTAGTGTATTTCCTCACTATTGCCTCTTTGATGCAGCTCTGCTGCATCTTTTTTTGCCTTCGATTTATACACAACCGCCAGATGACACGGGAAAGCGCTGGTATAGAGTCACCTGAGTGCTTTATGATCGTGCCTGCTTCTCATCACCTTCGGATAACATTGTGCAATTACCTATCGACCCACTTAAACCTCTATTTATTGAAAAACTGTCTCAACATCACCTTGTAGTTGAAGCAGAAACTGGGTCTGGTAAATCAACACGTTTGCCTTTATGGGCGGCAGAGTCAGGTAAAGTATTAGTGATTGAGCCACGTCGTATTGCTTGCTCTTCTCTGGCTGAATTCTTAGCCGCAGAGAAAAGTGAACCAATAGGTAAAAGTATTGGCTACGCTATTCGTTTTGAAGCACATTTTGACGAGAACACAGACATTATATTTGCCACTCCTGGCGTGGCATTACGCTGGTTAAGTGAAGGGCAACTAACTAAATTTAAAACCATTATTATTGATGAATTTCATGAACGTCGTTGGGATACAGATCTACTACTCGCTTTACTCAAAGATAGCTCCAGCAACACGTCAAATTCATCACAAAAACAGCGATTAGTCATTACATCTGCTACCATTGATAGCCAACGCTTAACCCAATATTTAGGTGCTGAACACCTAAAAGCTGAAGGGCGTAATTTCCCTGTGACGGTTGAGCATATCGCAGTGGACAACAGACATAGCCCTGATATTCGGTCTATAGAAAACAAAGTCTTCGGTACAATTCAAACCTATCTCAATAACCAACAAGCGCTAGGCCAGAACCAAGGCGACATTCTTGTTTTTTTACCCGGAAGAAAAGAAATTGCCCAGTGCCAAAGCAAGCTAAAACCGCTTAGTCTTAATTTTGGTATTGATGTGATTCCACTTCATGCTTCCGTCTCTGATACCGATAGACAGCGCGCCCTGACAGCCAGCGAACATCAACGCGTTATTCTCGCAACCAATGTTGCTGAAACCTCATTAACTATTCCCGGCGTAACCTTAATTATTGATACGGGACTAGAGCGCCGCACCCACCAGCGTAATGGCCGAACGGTCCTTGGTTTACACGCAATCTCACGCGCAAGTGCTGAACAGAGAAAAGGACGTGCAGGTCGTATTGCTGCTGGTCACTGTATTCGGCTATATGGCAGTGCTGCGCCATTAGAGCTGATCACGCCACCAGAATTACACCGCGAAGAACTCATCGAGCCCATGCTTGCGGCAGCCTGTTGCGACCATCGCCTTGCAGATTTAGCCTTTATAGATACCTTACCAGAGAAGGCGCTTACTCAAGCGCAAGAAAGGCTCACATCTATGCAGGCCATTGATGATAAAGGTCTAATCACAGAACACGGCAAGCGCCTATACCCATTACCTATTGATGCCCTTTTTGCTCACTTAATTACTGCAATGCCAAATAAGGCTGCAACCGAAGCTATGGTCGACCTTGCTGCAGCCTTGTCTATTTCTAATAAACTGTGGCAAAAAACAAACAGTGAAGAAGTATTAGAGCAACTCGCACAATGGGAAAAACACCATTGTGATGCAATGCTATTGATTAAACTTTTGCGTGAGCCGACGCCTGATTTTCTGACTGTCGATGCTGATCGCTTACAAGAAGCGCGTCAAATATCAGCACAAATTAGAGAAGCCTTATCTTTACCTCAACTTGATGTCGCGACATCAGTCAAGCGAGATGCTTGGCTTGCTGCTGTCATAAAAGCGGCACCAGAATTAGCATTTGTTCGAAGAGAAAAACGTCGACAAGCCTTGGGGAATGGCTACTGCGAAGTCACCTTAGGGCGTGATAGCCGCTTATCAGATAAAGCAGAAGCTGCCGTCGTGTTTGATCAATTTAGTCTTCCAGGCAAAGGGGGCAAACAAAC
The DNA here is from genome assembly GCF_002265265.1 of Photobacterium sanguinicancri. Classification (GTDB taxonomy): domain Bacteria; phylum Pseudomonadota; class Gammaproteobacteria; order Enterobacterales; family Vibrionaceae; genus Photobacterium; species Photobacterium sanguinicancri. The sequence continues at coordinate 2,718 of NZ_NOIF01000053.1, read as the reverse complement.
CCTCAATTTAGCAACATGTACATCACCTATCCCATTATCAATGCTTGTCGATCTAGAATTAGGCGAACAGTACCACCATGAAAGCAAAATAATCGATGGGCAATGTATATCAACTACGCAACGTATTTATAGTGGCAGAGTGATTGATGAGCAAACGCAAAGCGTCAGTGATCTTGTGACAACGGCAATGATTGTAGAAATGATACAAAACAATCAAATCTTTCCAGGATTAGCTACCGAACGTGAACACCAAATTGAGCAATGGAATCTTTTTCTCAAGTTAGGCCTTGCTGATCCAACGCTTTGCACCCGTAATAACCCTGCCGACCTTAACCTATGGCTTAACGAGCAAATTGAAGCTCTTGGTGTTGACTCTCTGGATGACTTAGCGTTATTCAATAACGACGATTTTATCTTTGATGGCATTCCCGAGTGGGAACAAGCTGAATTTGATGAACGCTTCCCTCGCAAGATATATATTGCAGATTTGCATCTTAGTGCCGAATACGCCGCCGCAGGAAAGTTAGTTACTGTGGTTTATCAAAGTGGTAGCCGTAAGCAAGATCCGCAACGTTGGGAGCTCCCTCGCTGGCAAGGTTGGCGCATAAAATATCGAAAAGCGAGCCGTATTATTGACATTCGATGATCATATTTGCACTCATTTGATCATCAAATGAGTGCAAAATAAACGCAATTTTTAACAAGCTTTTAGCCGAAAAATAGATAACTCAATTAAATCTGCACACCAATCTGTAGAAACATGATCTCTTTCTCGAAAATAATGCGTTCTCCCTTTGAATTCACCGTGTTGAAGGACTAGGATTACGGCCTTAGAGCGAAGTGTTTCGTTCTCTCATTCTCCATACAAGAACAGAGTCTATTGCATGAACAACGATAAAAGACCTTTATACATCCCCTACGCAGGCCCTGCGCTTCTAGAAACACCTCTGCTAAACAAAGGTAGTGCATTCTCTGTCGAAGAACGTATGTTCTTTAACTTGGAAGGTCTTCTTCCAGAAGCGATTGAAAGTATCGAAGAACAAGCTGAACGTGCTTATCAGCAATACCAAAAATTCGAAAACGATATTGATAAGCATATTTACCTGCGTAACATCCAAGACACCAACGAGACTCTATTCTACCGTTTGGTTGAAAATCACATCACTGAAATGATGCCGATTATTTACACACCAACTGTTGGTGCAGCGTGTGAAAACTTCTCGAATATCTACCGCCGTGGCCGTGGCCTTTTCATCTCTTATCCTAACCGCGATCGTATCGAAGAGATGATCAACAATGCGTCTCGCCAAAACGTTAAAGTTATCGTTGTTACTGATGGCGAACGTATTCTTGGTCTGGGTGACCAAGGTATCGGTGGTATGGGTATTCCAATTGGTAAACTATCACTTTACACCGCGTGTGGCGGCATCAGCCCTGCTTACACATTACCAGTAGTACTTGATGTGGGTACAAACAACCCACAACGCCTATCAGACCCAATGTACATGGGCTGGCGTCATCCACGTATTACAGGCCAAGAGTACGACAAATTCGTTGATGAATTCATCACAGCAGTAAAACACCGCTGGCCTGAAGCGCTTATTCAATTTGAAGATTTCGCACAGAAAAATGCGATGCCTTTACTTGAACGCTACAAAAACAAAGTATGTTGTTTCAACGATGATATCCAAGGTACAGCAGCAGTTACTGTTGGTTCACTTCTTGCCGCATGTAAAGCAGCAAAAAGTAAACTGTCAGAACAGCGTATAACTTTCTTAGGTGCAGGTTCAGCCGGCTGTGGTATTGCCGAAGCCATCATTGCACAAATGGTATCTGAAGGTATTTCTGAAGCACAAGCGCGTAGCCAAGTTTACATGGTTGACCGCTGGGGCTTGTTAATTGACGACATGCCTAACTTGCTTAACTTCCAGAGCAAACTGGTTCAAAAACGTAAAACAATCAATAAGTGGGATGTTGAAAACACCAATGTATCACTGCTTGATGTAATGCGTAATGCGAAACCTACAGTACTTATCGGTGTTTCTGGTGTTCCTGGTCTATTTAGCGAAGATGTTATTCGTGAAATGCACCAACACTGTGAACGTCCAATCATCTTCCCGTTATCAAACCCAACAAGCCGTGTTGAAGCAACACCCGCTGATTTGATCGAGTGGACAGATGGAAATGCCCTCGTTGCAACAGGCTCACCATTTGAACCTGTGATCTACAATGGCAAAACGTACCCTATTGCACAGTGTAATAACAGCTACATATTCCCAGGCATCGGCCTAGGTGTACTCGCAGTTAACGCTCGTCGCGTTACTGATGAAATGTTAATGGAATCAAGCCGCGCATTGGCAGAATGTTCACCATTGGCTATTAATGGCACAGGTGCTCTTCTACCACCATTAGAAGATATTCAAAAAGTATCACGCCACATTGCCTTTGCTGTCGCCAAAAAAGCAATTGAGCAACGTAAAGCACCGAAAAATACAGATGAGCGTATTAAAGAAAAAATTGATACAAACTTCTGGCAATCAGAGTACCGTCGCTACAAGCGCACAGCATTCTAAAATTGGTTAAAAGCTTTAAACATGAGCCCGCTTTTATGCGGGCTTTCTTGTATCAGAGGTATACTTTTTAAAGTAATTGACATAATCGGCTGAAAAAACACCACATTTGACGTGCTTTTTACCTAACATTATCAAGGTATTAAGG
>NZ_NOIF01000052.1 GCF_002265265.1 Photobacterium sanguinicancri | reverse complement strand
AAACTACAGTAAATGATATTTATTCTCATTAATTTTATTCAGGCTACATCAATTTTGAGGACGGTATCGATTTCGTCCTATGACCATTAAGGTGATTTATTGAATGAAGTATAGATATAAGAAAGTGATAACCCAGAATAATAGAGTGTGACCCTGTTGGCATTATGAGAGAAAGAGGCAAAACCACCTCTTTCTCTTACGTGACAGTTAAACCACTATCACTTGGGGATAGAGGCTGTTCAGCGGGGGCTACTTAGCCTCTTTGGAATGGATAGACCGAGCCTAACTGAAGAATTTGAGTCAACTCATCCAGTGCGGTGCGTGACTCAATCAATAATTGCGGGTCGGCTAAGTCTGATTCTTGTAGTTCATCACGATAATGAAAATCAACCCAAGTATTTAAGCGTTCAAATAACTCCTCATTCATCAAGGTAGATGCATTGACTGCTTTTAATTCATTGTCGTTTAAAACCACCCTTAAACGTAAGCAAGCAGGCCCACCACCATTAGCCATACTCTGTTTAAGATCGAAAACTTCAACCCTATCTATACCTTGCTGCTGAGCTAACATCGACTCTACATATGCCCATACATTTTTATTCTGACGACATTCATCTGGTAAGACTAAGACGGTTTCACCGCTTGGCATACTCAGTAGTTGTGAATTAAATAGATAGCTATTTACAGCATCATCAATCGATACCGCACTTGTCGGCACTTCAATCACTTTAAACGTATCCCCGACTTTAGCCGTAAGTTCATCGTAGACCGCTTGTTGATCTAAAAAAGCTTGTTGATGACAAAACAAGACATTGCGGTTACCTACCGCAATCACATCATTATGGAATACCCCTTGATCAATAACCGCTGGGTTTTGCTGCGCCATCACCGTATGGCTTTCACTAAGTTGATGTAATCGTGCGACGGCCTCGCAAGCTTCATAGGTATGCCTTGCAGGAAATGTAGTTGGCGCAGGATGACGACTATCAAACGCATGACGGCCATAGACAAAAAATTCGACGCCCTTATCACCATATTGCTGACAAAAGCGGGTATGGTTTGCGGCACCTTCATCACCATAATGCTCAACACTGGGTAACGCGGCATGGTGGGCAAAGTAACGCTCATCAGCAAAGGTCGCCTGTAATATTCGCCCTGTTGTTTCATGTTCTATTGAACGATGGAATTTATTGGTGAGGTTTGCTGGTGTGAAATGTACGCGACCATCAGCAGTATCGGCCGAAGGGGAAACAGTAGAAGCATTTGCCGTCCACATACTGGACGCAGAACAACACGCAGCCAACACTTTAGGCGCTTGTTTCGCAGCTTGGGCAATAACATCACTGTCTGAGCCACTAAAACCAAGTCGGCGTAAGGTGAAAACATCAGGCCGTTCTTGTGGTGCTAATACGCCTTGCACTAATCCCATGTCGGCCAAGGCCTTCATTTTGGCAAGCCCTTGTTTGGCTGCTTGTTTAGGTTTTGAAGGCGCAGCTTGGTTTTTAGCTGAAGCGACATTGCCAAAAGATAAACCACTGTAGTTATGCGTTGGGCCCACTAACCCATCAAAATTTGCTTCATACGCTTTCATAAACATTCCATGTTGATAAACCACCCATCAAACATAACAAAGTATTTACATTCTAAGCAAGTGCCGAGCAAACACATACAAAACACCTAAAAATAAGATACTCATTCTGCTTTGACACATAAAGATTCACCGACACTTTCAGAACAAGACCAAGGGGTCAACAAGGAAATAGTACAGCTAGTTGTTGCAACTCACTGTTATAGAGAGCTATAGCTCACTTCTTCTTTATCAATAAGTGTACTAATCAAGCACGGTAAATTGTCAAAAAAGGCATACGTAGTTTAATACTTATATAACTATCGAATGAAAATTGAGCCGGTATTTTTCTAAAAAACATGACAAACAAACAGAAAAGCCCTTCAAACAAGGCAGACAACTCGTTAACAACTGAGCAACTTGATTATATCGATGATCAAAGCGCAGCCTTGTTGCTTAACACCCCTACAAGTGCACGGCGGATGCTGTGGGTGATTGTTTTGTTTTTCGTTATTGCTTTCGTATGGGCTTCACAAGCGCAGCTTGATCAGGTCACTGTGGGGAGCGGCAAAGTCATTGCCTCTTCGCAACTACAAGTAGTTCAAAACCTTGAGGGAGGCATAGTCAAATCCTTGCTGGTTACCGAAGGCGATGCTGTCGTGAAAGGGCAAGAACTACTGATTATTGATGACACTCAATTTCAGTCTGATTTCAACGAACAGAGTCAATCTCTGGTAGGGACCGAAGCCGATAGTGTTCGCCTTAATACCTTACTCGCCAGTATTCACATTGATAAGTCACAAGCGAAAAAAAATTGGCAAAAAAGCATAGTGATCAAACAACAAACTTTGACGTTTTCTAATGAACTAACCCAGAATCAAGTTCGCTTAGTTCAACGCCAGAAAAATGAGTTTGCAGACCAATTGTCGCAACTCGAAGGTCAACTTGCCGTAGTTGAACAACAGATCAACCAAAAAGCACGCGAACGAATAGAAACACAATCGCGCGTCGGCAGCTTACGTAACAGCTATGGCATTGCCAGCAAAGAATTAGCAATCACCAAACCGCTTGCCGATGAAGGGGTGGTACCAGAAATAGAACTACTTAAACTGCGACGCCAGCTTAACGATATCCGCCGAGAGCTTAAATCTGCCGAATTACAGCTGCCTATCATCAAAGCTGCAATTCAAGAGGCAATATTAAAACGTATCGACATCGCGCAAAATTTTCGTTCTGATTTGCAGCGTGAGCTCAACGAAATAAGCGATCAACTTGCCAGTTTATCGGCCTCACAGATAGGGCTTCAAGATCGAGTAAACCGAACGACCATTACCTCCCCTGTGGCAGGCATCATACAAACACTACATACCAACACGGTTGGTGGTGTCATTCAACCCGGCATGGATGTCATCACCATCGTCCCCACAGACGATAACTTGCTGATTGAAGCGCAAATCGCGCCAAAAGATATAGCCTTCCTGAGACCAAAACTTCGCGCAATGATCAAATTCAGCGCCTATGATTTTACTGTCTTTGGTGGATTAGAAGGCACGCTAGAAACTATCAGTGCCGATACCATTAAAGACGATGAAGGCAATAGCTTTTACCAAATCAGGATCCGCACCGCTCAAAATTATTTACTCAGCGGCAGTGGTGAAATCTTGCCTATCATCCCAGGAATGACGGCATCTGCCGACATCATCACAGGGAAGCGCACGGTACTCGATTATTTGTTAAAGCCCGTGATATCCGCTCAACGAAATGCGCTAAGAGAGTGAATATGAAGAGAAATGCTTTTATCGTCACCTTGGCTTGCATGGGGTACAGCCTAATTAACTCCCCAAGTGTATTAGGGCAATCGTTAGAACAAGCTATTGCCCAAACACTCGCCAGTAACCCAGATATACGCCATGCTTATCATGAGTTTATGATCCGCAATGAGCAAATACGTGCCTCCCAAGGTGATTACCTGCCAGATGTAAACCTTGACGCAGGAGCGGGTTACGAAAACTACAATAACGAAAGAGGCAGTAAAGGGGACTTTCAACCCCGCGAAGTTCGGGTGAGCGTTCAGCAATTATTGTGGGACGGCGCCATTACCTACAACGATATCACACGGAATAAATCCGAGACCGAAGCACAACGCTATCAACTGCTTGCTGATGCACAAGATAGTGCATTGCGCACCACGCAAGCCTATTTAGATGTCCTTCAAGCACAAGAAGTCTTGTCGCTTTCACAAGCCAATTTCGATGTCCACCAACGCATTTATAGCGACATTAAAAAGCGCGCCGATTCAGGCATAGGTTCAACCGCTGATTTAGCCCAAGTTGAAGGACGTTTAGCACGCTCAAACACCAATTTAATTTCGGCACAAAGTAACTTAAATGACCAAATTACCGAATTTGTCCGTATTGTTGGTCAGTACCCTACCGCACTTGAAAAACCAGAAGTCGACATTAATTTCATCGCAACATCACTTGATGATGCAATGACTAAAGCCAAGGAAAACAACCCTGTCGTCAAAGTCGCGCTCAATGACATTGACGCCGCTCACTCTCAATATGATCAAGCAACTGGAACCTTCTACCCCACTTTCTATGTCGAAGCTTCACAGCAATGGGGCGAAGAATTAGATGGCGTGCCAGGCAGCAACGATGAATTTAAGGCCATGCTCAGAATGCGCTATAACTTGTACAACGGTGGGAGCGATCAGGCCAAAAGCCGCCGTGCAGCATATCAAGTAAACCAGTCTAAAGACGTACGCGATCGGGCACTTCGTCAGCTAGAAGAAGGGACCCGCCTAGCGTGGAGCGCGATGGCGCTTGCCAATGATCAGACCGAATTTTTACAGCGCCATGTCGATGCATCAGCCCGCACTGTTATTGCTTATGAAAAACAATTTAAGATCAGTAAACGCACCCTGCTTGATGTACTAAACACCGAAAATGAGCTGTTTGAAGCGCGCAAAGCCTATCTAGATGCTCATTACAATGGCATTTATTCTAAATACCGCTTACTCAATGCCACTGGATTATTATTGTCTGAATTACGCGTTGATGTACCTGAACAGTGGCTTACATCTGTTAAGTAATACAAGGAGGTATTATGATGAGATATCTACTTTTTCCGTTCCTACTGCTACTCACCGCCTGTGCAACATCTGTACCTAAAGACATGCCACTTACAGAGCAATCCAAAGATCTACGAGATGACGACGATGATGGTGTGATCAATGCACGAGATAAATGCCCTAATACCCCACATGCCGCCATTGTCGATAACGATGGTTGCCCCGTTTACGTGGCTAATCCAGAAGAAGGTCGTATTCATATACTATTTGCGAATGATTCCACAAATATTACGACAGAATACCAAAGCCAAATCAAGGAGATGAGCCAGTTTCTAACAACACATCCGGCGACTTATATTGAGCTAAAGGGCTATGCCAGCCCAGTTGGTAATAGCGACTACAATGTTGGCTTGTCACAACGCCGTGCTCAGCAAGTAAAAGAATCATTGTTAAAGCATGGAATACCGCCAAATCGTATAAAAACCATCGGGTTTGGTGACACTCAGCCCGTCGATGCAGCAACGACTGAAATCACCAATACTTTAAGTCGTCGTGTGACGGCTCAGGTAAAAACTTCATCCAACAAGGTTGTCGAAGAATGGACAATCTTTACCCTTCGTCAAAATTAACGCTCACGACTGTATTAAATAATGGCTAGTATTTTCAAGGTTTTATGCTATTCGTTAATACTAATAGGGATATTCTCTAGCGGATGCTTTGCAGCAGAGGCCAATAATCATCGTCCCGTTACTGCGCAAGCCAGACTCACCACGCTAGATAAGCAAAATATTGACCTAATTACGCTATTTTATGGAGAAAGGGCTGGTAAGCGTGCAACCGCATGGCGGCAAACCTTGCACCAACTCAGTGACCACGATGAAAAAGTTAAAGGGCAAACCCCGTTAGTGTCAGACTCCGAAAAACTAAAAGGCATTAATGATTTTTTTAACCAATTACAGTTCATTGATGACACAGTGCTCTGGAATGAAACTGACTATTGGGCGACGCCTAGTGAATTTATTGGTGTAGGTGGGGGCGATTGTGAAGACTTTAGTCTCGCCAAATACTTCTCTCTTCTATCTCTTGGTGTCGACGATGAAAAGTTACGGTTAGTGTACGTAAAAGCCCTGACGCTGAATCAGTTTCACATGGTTGTCGCTTATTACCCACACTCCGCAGCGGTACCGCTCTTGTTAGACAACCTTGATGGTGAAATTAAACCAGCAACAGAGCGACCCGACTTGCTACCAATATACAGCTTTAACGGTAGCCAACTGTGGCTAATGAAACAGAAAGGACAAGGTCAACTGGCTGGCGATGCCGCTAAGCTCAGTGCATGGAACGATGTGCGTCTACGCAATACCGAACAACAATTGCGCCGCCCTGCTATCAATTTGGATGAGTAACGACCATGACTTTATATCGACAATTGCTGAGTGGAATGCTGTTACTGCTAATCGTCCTTATCTTTGGCGTTTTCGTGGTGCAATTTCAAACCACCAAAGACTTTTTGCAGTTACAACAAGAAAATGAACTCGACAACACGATTAACTCGGTCGGTATGGCGCTAACACCTTATCTGGATAAGAAAGACATAGTGGCAGCTGAGTCGCTCATCAATGCGACTTTTGATGGTGGCTTCTACCAATCAGTGACGCTGTCACTTACTGGTTCAAGTGAAATTATTAAGCGTCAGTACCCCAGTAAAATTCAGGGGGTTCCTCAGCTATTTACACTCCTCATAGATTTAAAGCCTCTAAGCGGAAGTCGCGTGCTCACCAGTGGTTGGATGCAAGTTGCTGAACTGACTGTCATGACCAACCCTTCATTTGCTTATCTCAAACTCTGGCAAGCCAGTGTACAGCTGTTTATTGGCTTTATCGCAACCAGTTTACTAGGCGCTGTAATGGTCTCTGTCTTTCTGCGTCGTGTGCTAACTCCACTTACAGCGATTCAAAATAGCGCCAGATCCATGTCAAAAAATGAATTCAGACAACCTTTAGTTGTACCGGAGACCCGTGAACTCAAAGACGTTGTTACCGCCTTTAACCATATGAGTTTACAGCTCAAATCACACATAGATCACCAAGCGCAAGAAGCCGATAAACTAAGGGTACGTGCCTATCAAGATCCAGTATCGGGTTTAGCAAACCGCCACTATTTACTCACCAAATTAGACACCCTGATTACTTTGAAAGCCTTTGGGGGCGTAATTTTATTACGGGCTGACTTTATCGCACAGAGTTATGAAAAAGAGGGCTATGAAGCGGGTGATGAGCTAACCGTTAAACTGGCTAATAGCTTAAAAGATTTAGCCAGCGACGAAATCACAATTGCTCGGCTCAACCATGCTGAGTTTATGCTGCTTGTCCCTCATTGTAGTAGTGGTGAATTAACGCAGCTTGGTCGTGCCGTTTTGCAAAAATCAGCCGCCTTACAAAGCGACCCGCTTAATATTGCTCCCTTACATGCTGCTGTTGGACTGGTTATTGCCAGCGATAGCGATACCAGTGGTAGCCTACTGGCGCAAGCTGATAACGCCGTTAACCAAGCTCGCCAACAAGCGGCTGAGCACTTATTCCTCATCGACAGCCTAGATCAAACGCTACGGCTGGGTAAACAACAATGGAAACGCCTTGTTGATCACGCGATCAGCCATGATCAACTCTCACTGACCTTTCAACCCGCAACAGATGAAAACAGTAAGGTAATTCATCAAGAAGCGTTCAGTACCATTTACGATGGGCAAAAAAGTTATAGCGCAGGCCAGTTCCTTGGTGCGATCGAGCAACTCAGCGCAGGGCCTGAATTTGATCGTTACGTGATCGCCAAGATCACCGCCATGCTGGCCGACAATCCCGAACTTGACCCAATCGCCGTCAATATTACTCAGAGCAGTATCAGTGATGCGGGCTTCATGCGCTGGCTAGGAACACTCTTGAAAACCAACCCTCAGTATCGCGACCGCCTACTCTTTGAATTGCCTGAGATCAGTTTTTTAAATCAACTCGATAACATTGAGCTCTTGTGCGACATCATTCATCGAAACGGCTTTCAATTCGGTATTGATAACTACGGCCATAACTTTAGCTCAGTCAGTTACCTACATCGTTTTAAACCTGCGTACGTAAAACTTGATTTTGCTTATACCCAGCACATTGATGACACATTAAAAGCCGATGTACTCGCATCTATCACACGTAATGCACGTACGTTGGGAATCGTCGCCATCGCCTCTCGCATTGAAACCCAAGAGCAACGCGAAAAACTATCGGCATTGATGGTCAATGGCTTCCAAGGCTATGTCACCCAGCCTCCTGTCCAAGAGGGGTAAGATGAAAGATCCTCTCTTACACAGTCTGACATACCTTTGCCGCTATTACGGTCAAGGCAATTCACCTGATGCCTTAATCACAGGTTTACCGCTCAACGATGGCTGGCTGAGTCCTCATTTATTGCCGCGTGCTGCTGAACAAGGAGGGCTTCACGCCAAGCTTAACCAAGTATCATTGGACGCCCTCTCCCCCTTATTATTGCCCGTAATTTTAGTACTCAATCACAATGATGCCTGTGTCTTGCTCAGCATTAATCCTGATACCCAAGAAGCCGATATTGTTCACCCACATTTGCAACTTGAACCGCAAACTATCTCGCTTGATTCACTGAACACTAATTACAGTGGTCAGCTTTTCCTGATTAAAAAACAATTTCGCTACGATGAGCGCTCACCTGAGTTATTAAAAACACGCAAAGGACATTGGTTTTGGAGCACCTTGTGGGAATCGCGTTCTATTTACCGTGACGTGCTCATCGCATCCATTTTGATCAATGTCTTTGCGATTGCAACGCCCCTTTTTACCCGCTTGGTCTACGACAAGATTGTGCCGAATTTAGCGTTTGATTCACTTTGGGTATTGGCCAGTGGTATGGCGATCATCTTTATCTTCGATCTTGTTTTGAAGCTTATGCGCAGCTTCTTTATCGACATCGCAGGAAAAAAATCGGACTTACTGCTGTCCGCTAAGATATTTAGCAAGGTGCTCGGTATCAAAATGGAAGCTAAGCCGCCATCCGTTGGTGCTTTTGCTCGCCACCTGCAAGAATTTGAATCCATCCGAGAGTTTTTCACTTCAGCCACGGTTTCAACCTTGATCGACCTGCCCTTTGCGATCCTTTTTCTCGTGGTCATCGCTCTCGTCGCAGGGCCTCTGGCTTATGTGCCGCTGGTAGCGGTCATTCTATTGGCGCTATATAGCTGGTTCATCCAAAAGCCACTCAAAGAGAGTATCGAAGAAGGTTCCCGCTTAGCTTCGCAAAAACACGCCAACTTAATCGAAAGCCTACATGGCTTAGAAACCGTGAAATTATTCGGCGCACAGCATCAATTTCAATACCGCTGGGAAGAAGCGGTCGCACACTTGGCAAATTGGGGGATTAAGTCTCGTCGGCTGACCGACTCAGTCCAAAACAGTGCTGGCTTCTTACAGCAATTTGTCTCCGTTGCGATGATCGTCTTTGGGGTTTACCTGATCGCAGCAGGACAATTAACCATGGGTGGATTAATTGCGGCGACGATGTTAAGTAGCCGTGCTGTCGGCCCTTTAGTACAGCTGTCCTTACTCTCGACTCGTTATAACCAAGCCAAATCAGCAATGACCATTTTAGAGCAGTTAATGGCAATGCCTTCGGAACAAGATAATGATAAACGCTACATCCACCGTCCTGTCCTACAAGGTAAAATCGCCTTTGATAATGTCAGTTTTGCTTACCCCAATAACAGTGCGACAGACGACACTAAAACGGCACAACCCGCATTGCGTAACGTGAGTTTCACCATAGCACCGGGCGAAAAAGTCGCCATTATCGGTCGAATTGGTTCTGGGAAAACAACTATCGAACGTTTAATTATGGGGCTGTATCAAGCGCAAGAAGGTTCTGTACTGATAGACGATACCGATATTAATCAGCTCCATCACATCGATGTCAGAAAAAATATAGGTTGCGTACCCCAAGAAAATTTACTGTTTTACGGCTCAATTCGCGACAACATTACCCTAGGTCGACCACTAGCCAGTGACAGTGATATTTTGCGCGCAGCACAGCGTGCAGGCGTTACGCAATTTAGTCAAAGCGACAGTGCAGGGCTAGAGAAACAAGTGGGTGAAGGCGGTAATGCGTTATCAGGTGGACAACGCCAAGCCATTACCATCGCTCGCGCCTTGTTAGGCGAGCCACCAGTGCTATTGATGGACGAACCCACCAGCAGCATGGATAACCGCTCAGAAAGTGGTATTAAAGCACAACTCGCTAATCTGCAAGAGCACGAGACGCTCATTTTGATCACCCATAAAACCAGCATGCTTGATGTAGTTGACCGAATTATTATTTTAGAGCAAGGCCGTGTCATTACTGACGGCCCTAAAGCCAGTGTGTTACAACAGCTTCGTGAAGGTAAAACACCGCAGCCCTTCCAAAGTACACGCAAGGCGAACGACTGAATCGCCACTGCGCCTTGATAAAAATAGCAAAGGCTAAAATAAAGTCTCTGCCGCTTTAATGTGTTTTCGGTTAGGATAGCTGTGTATTCAACTGTTTTGGACCCGCGACACCCGATGGATAAACAATTACTTCGTACACGTATTTTGGCACAACTGCAGATCGTCCACCAAGGGGCTGTAAATGCCGCGCAACGCGCATACGACACCGCCACCAATGATGAAAACGTAGCAGAAAATAAATATGACACACTGGCGTTAGAGGCTTCTTACCTTGCGCATGGTCAGTCGCAACGCGTTGCCGAATGTTTAGCGGATATTCAAGCCTTTACGGCGCTGGACTTTCAGACTGATCAAACAACAGGGCACGTTGTATTAGGCAGCTTAATACAGCTAATTGACGAAGAAGATCACGATCGCTGGATATTTTTTGGCCCTTCGGCTGGCGGTATGAAGATCAAAATGACATGCGATCAAACTCAACAAGATACCGAAGTCGTGATCATAACTCCGACCTCACCGTTAGGTGAAGAACTGTTAAATCGCCAAGTCGATGATGAAGTCGAAATTACCATTGCGGGAAAAAAGATCGCTTACGACATTGCCGTTATCGCATAGCCTGCATTGAGCTTTGATTAGCAGCTGCAAACAGCTAATATCCATAACAACAAAACCGTGACAGAGCGCTGACCACGGTTTTAATTTTATCTATGCCTGTCATCACGGTTCGAGGTGATGGTGATGATGCTAATCCACCAGCAATGACACTTCGGTTTCAATATCAAACAAATGACAATGCGACATATCAAAATGCAGCGGTTTGATATCACCGTGCTGAATGGCTTGGTCAGCTTGATAAGGCACGCGAGCAATTAACTGATCATCGCCCGAGCTAAAATATAAATACACCTCATTACCCATAGACTCAACCACCTTGATGGCTGACATTTCAATGTCTTGCAATGTTGACGCTGACGGCTGCACATCGACCATACTGATATGCTCCGGACGCAAACCAAACCACACTTCTTGTCCTACTTTATTTGCCACTTGGCGTGCTTTTTCTATAGGTAATAAGAATCGAGATCCGCTGTTAGTCACAACGAAATACTGTCCATCTTCAAACGCTACCATCGCTTTAATTAAGTTCATCGCTGGTGAACCAATAAAGCCTGCGACAAACTTATTGGCTGGTCGCTGATACAAGTTCATCGGTGTATCAACTTGCATGATCTGCCCTTGATTCAGTACGCAAATGCGATCGCCCAGTGTCATGGCTTCAACCTGATCGTGTGTCACGTAAATCATGGTCGCGTTTTGGCCTTCATCTTTCAGCTCATTGTGTAATTGCGCAATGCTGACACGGGTTGTTACGCGAAGTTTGGCATCCAGATTAGACAAGGGCTCATCAAACAAGAACACATCAGGTTTTCGCACCATAGCACGGCCCAGCGCCACACGCTGACGCTGCCCACCCGACATCTCGCCAGGTTTAGACGCTAATAAGTGGCTAATTTCTAATGTTTCTGCAGCATCACGAATGCGACGATCTATCTTATGCTGATCCAACTTTTGCTGACGTAGCCCAAATGCCATGTTGTCGTACACACTCATGTGCGGGTACAGGGCGTAATTTTGGAACACCATAGAAATACCACGATCTTTCGGCGGTAAATCATTCACCCGTTTGTCACCAATATAGATATCGCCACCCGACACCTCTTCCAAGCCCGCTATCATGCGTAATGTGGTTGATTTGGCACAACCAGACGGGCCAACAAAGACCATGAACTCACCTTCTTTGATGGTCAGATCAACACCTTGTACCGCTTTAAAGCCGTTGGGATACACTTTTTCTACTTGTCGAAGCACTACTTCAGCCATTGCTTTATCTCGCTAAACATTCTGGTTCAAAATCAGCCACTGAGGCCAAGATGAAATCGGCGTGAGGGGCAAGCTCATCCTGTGTTGCCGTGCCTGTTAATACGCCAACCTTCCCTGCCCCCGCGTTCAAGCCAAACGCCATATCAGAAACGGTGTCACCAAACATCACCACTTGAGCAGGTGTTAAATCGCAACGTTCGCAGAAGCCTTGCAACAATGCAGGGGCTGGCTTAGGGGCAATATCGCCATCGGAGTAACCGAGGTAATCAAACAAATCAATTAGCCCCGCTTTCTCTAAGCTATAGATCGTTGAATCTTTGGTATCTGCCGTTGCTATACCGAGTCTAAAGCCTTTTTGTTTCAGTTTAATGAGGGTGGCTTTAACCCCTGGCAATGGCTGAATCAAGGATGGATTATCTTCAACCTGTTGATTAAAAAGCGCTTTAACTTGAGTAGTAAAAGCTGCCAACTCACAGCTTGGTGTAAGCATTTTAAACCAAGCTTCCGCTGTATCTTCGACAGGGTTCGCGGCCAATAAACCATGGTTATCCACATATTCGCCGTAGATCCCTATCGCTTCTAATAGATGTTCTTCCGTGAGTAAATGCCTCTGCATTTCAGTGCGATAACGGTGCGAGAGTGCTGTAACAACACCTTGAGACACCTTCAGCCACATTTGATGAAACTCTAACAAGGTGCCATCTTTATCAAACAATAAGCCTTTAATATCCATTACTTTATTATCCATCTGTTTTTAACTTCTATTTTTTGAATGCTATTTTTTAAAATTCTAGGTGCTTAATGTGTCTACCAGCTCCCCCCACGTTGCGAGGGTTGGTTTTGAAAATTGAGGGAAAGAAGGATTAAAAACAGGGTTAATTAAGCCTATAAATTCCCTTTCATTTTGCTGTCGACCTGCGCGACGAATATCAATACGAAGCCATGCGTGCTCTGTCATATCAATATTCAACTCAGTAACGCCATCACAATGGGCTTTCAGTGGGTGACGACCAATGACCTTGCCATCCGCGATTAGCTCAACGAAATAGTCATGGAACTCATCCTCGACCGACAAACGGTATGTCACCATCGGGCTAGTAATAGCTTGACCGGGTAGCATGTCTCCCTGATTGATCTCAAACGCTAGTCCACAGCCTCGTTCAACATACACTTGCCCTGCACGAAGTCCTGCCAAAATACTTTCTCCGCTTAGGCCATGCGCATACACATAGGTCGTTGGATCACCATATAGCGAAGGTTCGTGTGCTTGTGGGTTACGTTCATGCGGGGCTAAATGTGAGTCACTCCCCCCCACACCTGCAATGCGATGGCCAGCATTCCACATGGCGCTTAACACGGCTAAGGCTTCTTCCGTCGCTTGAGGAGAAGTTGCCCATGTAGGGTCACAGCAGACTTCAAGGGTATTCACCTTTGCCAGCTCCATGTCGCTATAGTGCCAATGCCACGGCTTCATCATGGGGTGATTAATGCTTATTGAACCTTGTGCTCCGCCCGATTTTTGCTCATCATCAATTAAGCTAAGCCCTTGCTGGATCAAGGCTGCACTTGAATAGTCAGCATCACGCATATCAAGACCGCGCTTAGGCCCATGCACATTGAAATGGCCTTTATCTGTCGTGACTTCTACGGCGGGTAACATCAACACATTATCAAGATCAGGTAGCATTGGATGGCAGATGTTGTGTTCAGTCAAAAAGAAGAAGTCGAGCCCTTGCTGCTTAATGATCTCTGCGGCGGTAGCAAGGCTATTATGACCATCAGATAAACAGGTATGGGCATGCAAATCACCGCTATACCAAGCCGACTCCGTTCGTTTCACCTTACTGTAATCAAACGCAATGATATTGTCCGCCGTTAACGAGGGTGTTAACGATTCTAGCCCCATCAAATCATTCGGCTCAGGTTGCGGATCGAAACCTCCTTCACATTCCACTTCGCACTCTACTTCGCATTCGACTTCACATTCAACTTCACACAGGTACTGCATGGCTTTAGGCGTTCTTTCTTCACCTTCTAGATTATAAAGATGGAGTTGCCATTCACCTGCAGGCAGCTCACCCGCAATACCACCGAGTGACGCCTTGTGCGTTGTGAGTGTTAAATGCTTTGGCGCTTTTTGCCATAACTGACAGCCGCGTAAACGCTGATTCGCATCAAACAAATACGCGTACATAAAGCCTTTTTTGACTGTTGTACTCGATAAGGTCATCGCTTGAGTGTTCTCAGGCACATCAATCACTAACTTTCGGTGACCAAAGGTTAGTTCACCATTCAATTTCAACATCTTGTTTCTCAATCTCACTCGTACAAATTTACCCAAGTACGCCAAATTCAAGGCGTACCTGAGTATGTTATTGCTGAGTTGTTAACTACGGTTGTTAGTTACGAACGATTAGCACGGTCTAACGCACGCTGGGCGCGTTTCGCCGCTTGTTTCAGGGCTTTTTCCGCAGGAATATTCTCGATTTGTACTTGGTCTGCAGCAATCGCAAGTGCATCCATGATCTTACCGTTGGTTGGGTCAAAGAAATTCATTTGTGCAAAGCCCGCTTGCTGCAGTGGAATAAGCGCGTGAGGGTTTTCTTTGGTATAAGCTTGGTATTCTGCGACGTCTTCTACGCTGTTACGAACAGGGATATACCCCGTAAACATTGACCAACGCGCTGTATTCTTGGCGTTGGTGTAAAAACGCATAAACTCAAATGCACCTTGCGCGGCTTTGTTGTCTGTCCCTGTCGGCATCACGAAGATCTGTGCCGCCGCTTGAGGTTTGGAAGGATTCGATCCCCAACCTGGTTGGGTCGTTGCCGCTAAACGGGTGAAGTCGAGATCACCTTGGTCACCCGATGAACCTGTGTAACCCAATGCGCGGTTTTTCATAACATCGTCAATAGTTTTGTACCAGTATTCCCAACCTTGGCCACCGTGGTGAATACGCATCACATCATCATCGTGGATCCATTGACGGAAACCGTCCCACACCTCGACCCACTCTTTCGAGTCGACCATGACTGTCTTGCCATCATCGCTTAGCACTTTGGCGCCGTTAGAGAAGGCGGCATCAATGAGGTTATCTTTGCCCCACATCGGCTCCCAACCGTAAAATGAAACGTTACCGTTCGCATCGGTTTTACGTACCGCTTTCGATACTTTCGCCACGCCTTGCCAGGTTTTTAGATCATCAGCCGTAAAGCCATGCTCCGCTAACACCTGCTTGTTGTAGTAGAACACCTGTGTTGTACCGTACGCAGGTAGGCCGTAAACCTCACCATTGGTTTTGGTCACTTGCTGACGGAAAGCACCTAGAAAGTCATTAAAGTTAAAAGCATCGTCCATGTACACCGACATATCACGCACTAAGTTACGCTTTGACATGGCAGAGGCTTGCTCGGCTTTTAGCAATACAAACTCAGGTGCAGTACGCGAGGCCATACCCGCTTGCAACTTCTGATAAGTTTCAGCGTAGTTACCTTGAAGCGCACCTTTGATCTGGTACTCATCTTGACTAGCATTAAACTCATCAATCAGCTTAGTCATCATTTTTTGAGGCTTCACACCACCCGAATACCAAAAATCTACTTCTGTTTTCGCCAACACGTTGCCTGTGAAAGCCAATGACGAACATATAACTGCTAAGGTTTTTAGTTTCATATCCATATTACTCTTTAACACCGTTATCGTTGGTGATTCCCGTTAGAATCGTTTTCTGACATAAGATGAACAACACAAGCAGGGGTAAAACAGCAATCGTGCTGGCTGCCATAATCTGTGACCAATTCAGGCCATAGTTACCTTCTGCGATAAAAAATTGGCGTATACCTGTGGCGATAAGGTTCAGCTCTTGTGAGGTGATCACCAAGCTCGGCCACATGTAGCTGTTGTAGTTAGTAATAAAAGTGATTAGGAATAAGGTTGCTAAAGCAGCTTTACACTGCGGAAGAATGATCTTCCAAAGAATTTTCAGCTCACCCGCTCCATCAATTCGCGCCGCTTCGATGAGCGAAGGGTGAATTTTCAAAAACACCTGACGTAAATAAAACACCCCGAACACACTGGCCGCATTAGACAAAATCAAGCCCATGTGCGAATCCAATAAACCCAATCGTGCCAAGGTGATATAAGAAGGAATGTAAGTCACAGCCCCTGGCAGCATGTAACAGCCCATCACCACAAAATATAAAAAGGTTTTAGATTTAAATTTCAGCTGCGTGATGGCGTAAGCAAACATGGCTGAGTTAATAATCACTAACAAAGTGGTAAACAAAGCCACGCTAAAGCTATTAATAATGTACAAGCCAAATGGCGCACTATTAAAAGCATCGACAAAACTTTGCCAATTAAAGGTGCTAGGAATAATCATTAATGGGTTAGCAAAAATCTCATCATTTGATTTCAACGAACCAGATAACATCCAAATAAATGGAAAGACCATTAATAAGCCTGACATCAACAAAAAGCCATGTTTCAACGTCGTCTTAAAACCACGTTCAAGCACGTGATCTAGCGGAGTGGTGCTGTTCGCTTTTACGGATTTGGTTGTATTGATGCCCTGCTCGCGGGACGCTTCATTGATAACAACCTTGTGGGTATTCTTTGCTGGGATAGCCAGCGTATCCATCGTGCTCATTGGTTAATCCTTAGTAATACACCCAGCGTTTACCCATCACAGTATTGGCAATGGTTAATGCACCTGTGATCAGTAAGATAATAAGAGAGGTTGCCGCTGCAGGGCCCATGTCGTATTGCTCAAATGCCTGCTGGTAAAAGAGGTACAACAGAGTACGCGTACTGCCACTTGGGCCGCCTTGAGTTAATATTTGGAACTGATCAAACGCTTGAATCGCGGTGATCATATTGACGATCACCAAGAAGAAGGTGGTCGGTGATATCAGTGGTAAGGTGATTTTGTAAAAACGTGTCCATGGACTACAGCCATCAATTAATGACGCTTCATACAAAGAGGTAGGTATTTTATTGAGCGCACTGATATAAAACAGCATGGTCCAGCCCACCGCTTGCCACACAGTCACGACCATTACTGCAAACATCGCGGTATCACCACTTTCTAGCCATGGAATAGGGGCAATACCGACTTTATCGAGCAGTAAATTCACCAGACCCGATTTGGATTCAAATACCCAAGACCAAACAATAGAAATCGCAACCGTTGGGGTGATCCAAGGTGAGAAGATAACCGCACGATAAAATTGACTGCCTTTGAAATTGTTATGAAGTAATAACGCAAAGACTAAGCCAATCATGACAGTGGGAATAACAACACCCAGCGCAAATATAAAAGTATTTTGCATCGCTTGAATGAAATCACCGTCTTCAAGCATGTACTGGTAATTTTCCAAACCAACAAAATAATAATCAGGCGAAATGTAATCCCAGTCAGTAAAACTGATATAAGCACTCCAGCCAAAGGGTACGAGCCAAAATATAATTAATGGGATCATTAAAGGAGCAATAAAAAACAGAACTTTGCTGCTGTTTTGCCACTTTTGTAGATTCAGGTTCATTGTTGTTGTCACTTATTATTCAAGACAGGATCAGCTTATATTCAGTCTGTGACAGCGGTATTTGCATACACATCACTTTTTCCAAACACAGCCCCAAGAAAAACTTATGGCTCTTGTCATCTAACCTAAGAAAAGCTATCGCTGACACACTGGTGGGGTTAGCTCGCTATATTGCTGATGCAGCCAATCACAAAAGAAATTCACTTTTGCCGCTCGCTGTTTATTAGTTATTAGGTAATGTGCCGATTCCGATGGCATCGCCCCTTCCACAGCAATAACGACATCACCGCTTTCTAGCCATTCTTTGGCAACAAAAGAGCGCACAAGCAAAATACCCAAACCATATTTCGCGGCTTGTAAGCCATGAAGTGAGTTGGTTATTTCAAGCTGAACGGAAGGAGGATGAAGTACATACTGATTATGATTAAGCCACTGAATCCAGCTTTCTTCGTACCCTTTCACTTGAATAGCGGGCAAATGTTGTAACTGCGCGATCGCTAATTCTTCGGTGTGCTTTCGTTTAAATTCAGGGCTACACACCATTAACCAGTTTTCTTGAAATAAGCGCTCAGCACGCGTGTTACCACATTCGGTAAAACCATTGGTTATCTCCACATCAGCCTCCTGACAAGGCAACTGTGATGGCCAATCAACCAAGGACAGATCGAGGCGAATAAAGGGGTGTTTTTGAGCGAAGTCATTTAACTTGGGTAACAGCCAATTGTGACCAATAGAGTGATTCACCTTCACCCGCAACACATCGGCTTGTTGCTCCCCAAACAAAAATTGGGTTTGTACTTTCAAGTGCTGGAGCGTGCCTGTCACAACAGGTAAATATTGCTGAGCTTCATGGGTTAAGGTCACGCCACGCTGGCTTCTGTGACACAAGGTCGCCCCTAGAAACTGTTCGAGGCTTTTCAACTGAAGGCTCACCGCAGCTTGCGTGACATGCAGTTCACGCGCGGCCGCTCCAATCGATCCTAATCGAGCAACCGCTTCAAAAGCGACGAGTGATTTAAGTGGAGGCAGCATACCTTTGCTCTCTCGTAAAAAAGGGCAATGTAATTCAGGAAGTTGACAAGGAGATGACTAAATTAAGTCAGGTTGGTGACACTCTTTAAAAATAAGCTGCTCGTATGCCTTAGCAGCTTATTTCTTATTAAACATCATGTTAATGGATATTAGATGACCAGTTGGCCATAGCGATTAAAGGCGTACTTATTAACTAATACCAAGGTGGTGGCCACAGAGAAAACCGCGGCAAGAAATATCGCAACCATGATCACCAGTTGGTATTTCACGGCTAATAATGGCTCGGTACCGCCAAGGATCTGTCCTGTCATCATGCCCGGTAAGCTCACAATACCCAAGGTGGTCATCGATGCTAACTGCGGCGCTAATGCCGTTTTAATCGCTTCTTTAACGAAGGGTTGTGCCGGCTGAGGCGCCCCTAATGATAAATAATACTGATATTCATTTAATCGGCTTTTCAAGCTGCTGTGCCAACGCTCAAGAGCAAGCACATTGGCTGCCAAGCAGTTACCGAGCAACATGCCTGCAACGGGAATGAGATACTGCGCCTGCCACCAAGGCGACAGTTGAATCGCCATGACTAAAAGCATGGGCAGTACCACAACTAATGCAACAGCTTGCCCTGTTAGCACCGCGGGGAGTACTCTTTTTAAAGGCAATTCAGCACGTTGGCAAATACTCACGCCAGCAACGCCTGCCATGATGGTTAACCAAGCTAAGTTAAGCAGCGGATTTTGGAAATCAAACAAGGTCTGTAAGTAAATACCAACCACTGCCAGCTGCAGCGTCATTCGCAAAACTGCGGTAACAATACTGCGTGTTAATCCAAGCTGCCATCGCGCAAACAACGCGATCGGTATGAGTAGCAACAGGTAAAAAGCAGCCATTCCCCACAAACTGATCACAACAGTATCATTCATCCCTGATCTCCATTTGATGAACAAAATCACAACTGGCTAACCAATGAGGATCATGTGAAACCGAAATTTTAATGGCCTGCGTTGCTGATAAGAGAGCAATAACCTTATCGCGACTTTGTGCGTCTAACGCTGAGGTGGGTTCATCCAATAGCCAGATGGCTCTTTTCATCAGTAATGCCCGAGCAAAACCTAAACGTTGCTTTTCTCCCCCCGATAATGCAGCCACTGGCTTATCAAGACTATGGTGCAAACCAAGCTGAATAAGCGCCTCTTTGCATTCGACTTCGCTAGGAGTGGCTGACGACATAGCTTGTAAGTACCAAGGTAATTGCAACACTTGTTCGATCGTATCGCCCCCCATGACAGGCTGCTGCGGGAGATAACAAATGTCACGTCGCCACTGGGGTAACCGCTGCGGGGTAATAAGGTTTCCTTGCCAGCTGATCGTGCCCTGCTTGGGCGGTGCTAATCCCGCTAATATTTGTAATAAACTGCTTTTACCGCAACCCGATGGCCCTGAAATAGCCAAATGTTCATAAGCCGATAATGTTTGATGCAGCGGCTCTACATCCGCAGACTCAAAGCCCGATGTGAGGTGCTGAATATCTAGCTGATCAGTTACCATTCCTGTCCACTCATGCCGTCTGTATATTCAAGTAGGGTTGCATTCCAATCTGGATAAGTACAGTGAAAGTCAGGCGAGAATACCTGTTCAGATTTCGTGCTGTAGCTGAGTCAGATAGTCACGCATAAATGCCACACGCTGTTGTGCTTCATCTTTTGCAGCTTGGGTATGTAAAGTCTCGGCAATACGGAACAATTTGGTATAAAAATGATCCACCGTAAATGCCTTATCATTTGGTGTGCGTTGTTCACAAAAAGGATCATCATCGCTGTACAAGGTCGATCCCAATACGCCACTAATTTGTAAGCATCGACTCACCCCTATCGCGCCCAAAGCATCTAGACGATCAGCATCTTGTACAATTTTCGCTTCTAATGTTTCAGGGGGAATGTTAGCACTAAAGCTGTGCGTCACAATGGCATGATGAATGGCCGAATAATACTGTTCAGGGTATTGCCACTTAGCCAGTAAAGTTAGTGCATGATCGGCAGCCATGACGGAGCTCTTCGATCTATCTGGGTGATTTTTAGGTACGGTAATACAGTCATGTAACCATGCTGCAGGGATAACAATATTGGGGTCAGCTTGCTCGATATTACACAAGTGCTTGGCTGTTTTGACTACGCGAAATATATGCGCTTTATCATGAGCTGCATCTGTCGCAATACTGTTTTCCAGTAACGCTAAACAGTGTTTTTCTATTGCTAACATAAAGGTTCTCCTTGGCCTTAAGGGCATAGTATCAAATACACCATCCGTCCCCTATTTTTCCATTCATTTTCAGAATGATACATACAAAAATATGCAACATAAGTGACATTCACCTCTATTCTCTCAATTGCCATTGGCATCGTGAATATAAAACTATATGGTCATAAATCTATTAGGTTAAATATAATCGAAACAATGATTAACGCATTGAGGTGTATATGGAAGTACGACGACCGCAGCCACTAAAACAAGGTGATACCATTGGCTTTTTTTCTCCCTCATCGCCCGCAACTTTTTTTGCTCCCTCGAGATTTGAAAGGGCAAAACAATTTCTTATCCAACAGGGTTATCACCTTAAAGCTGGCACATTAACAGGTGAAAGTGACCATTATCGCTCGGGCTCAATTCAACAGCGAGCCGATGAACTTAATGCATTAATTCGAGACCCCGATGTACGCTGTATTATGTCCACCATTGGCGGTATGAACAGTAATTCGCTCTTGCCTTATATCGATTACGATGCACTGATTGCTGATCCTAAAATCATCATTGGCTATTCCGATATGACAGCATTACTGCTGGGTATTTATCAAAAAACTGGCATTATTACCTTCTATGGTCCTGCATTGGTCGCTTCATTTGGTGAGCTTGCGCCATTGGTTGACCATACATTCACATCCTTTGCCGCTATCACTCAACCACAATCACTGCCTTATCGCTACAGCTTGCCCGCATTCTGGAGTGAAGCTTATATCAACTGGGAAACTCAAACAGCGCCAAAGCCCGTGGCAGCGAACACCTGTGAATTTCAGGGAGAAGGGATCTACAGTGGGCGCTTGATTGGCGGTAATCAAAATACCATGATGGCGATTCAGGGCACTCCGTATATGCCAGAAATCCAGCATGGCGACATATTATTAGTGGAAGACTCCCTCTCTGATATCGCGACACTTGAACGTACAACCGCACAATTAAAAATTGCAGGTGTATTTGACCGTGTTAGTGCCATCATTTTAGGTAAACATGAATTATTTAAAGACCAGAACACAGGGCGACAACCCATTGATGTCTACCGTGAAGTATTAAATGGCCAGCCAATGCCAATTATTAATGGGTTCGACTGCTGTCATACTCATCCCATGTTAACCATGCCGATCGGTTGCATGGTAGAGATCGACTTTGACCAACACACCGTTGATATAATAGAACCTTGGTTGGCACAGAGTTAACTAGGCGCCCTCTCAACTTAAACACAAAGTCGCCCAAAGCAGCGACTTTGTGTTGTTATTTTTCGTTCTTATACCCGTTCGTTTCAGTTTAATAGTAATAAGTCAGCGCAACTTCAGCGAAGCTTTCCGTACGATACAGATAAAGCGGGTCTTGCCGCTCATCACTGTTAAACCACCACGCATTCACATTCCAGCGCCATGCATTACCTATTCGGCTAGAGGCTTCAACCCGTGCTGTTCGCGAGTCTACATAATCAAAATCTTGTGTTACCCCCAATAAGACTTCAGTACCCGCCATATCATTCGCAACCCACCGCATACCAACAAATCCATCGTTTTGACCGAGAACAGGTGCTGATTTACCACGAGAGTCATACAGGTATTCTGCTAATACACCGATATCCCAACTGGTGTCCAACACGCCAATAAAGGTATATTCGAAGCCCCCCGTCACGGCCGTTGAAGTATCCAAGCTATCGCGATACAGAGCTTCTAACTTCCACATCCAGTCACCGAATATCCCTTGAATATCCGTACTTATCTGAGACATTTGCGCATAATACGGCACCAATACAGGCGTAATTGCAGACGGATTCTCACCTTGTAAGTACGGATCACGGTTTGTGCCTTGAAAAAGGCTAAAGCCCAGATCCCAAATATCAATACTGTGCGAATAACGAAGCGCTATATCAATATGATGTTGCTCTTGGGATGACTCATAGCGAGCATTATCGGTATCGAGTTGTGGAATACCTAAACGCCCAGACGGGCTAGCAAAAGTCCGTTCTCGAAAATACGGTAAGACAAACCCTTCAAATGTCCCCCAGTCTTGTAGCCAGGTGAGTTGAATCATAGGTTGACCTAACTTGATCTCGCCATCCACACTTTCAACCCCATCGGTTTGGTTGATAACATCCACCAAGTGCTGAGATTCTGTCACACCCCAAAACACTTTACTGATACCCACTTTGAACTCAAACTCATCGGCATAATACAAATAAGATAATTCACGAATATCGGCATGAGTTCGGTTGTCATCGAGACTGTCCCAACGGCCAAAAGGGGTAAAAGTCACACTCGACTGCCCACCATGCCATTCCCAATAGAATTCAGGTTCTAATGTAACCGACGTTTGCTCACCAGTTTGACCTGCAATGCCTTGCTCAAAAAACTGCCGATGTTCAAGCGCAACTTGCCCTCGCACTTCCATACTATAAGAGGGAAAACTCCCTCCTATCGCCAGTAATAAAGCAAGGCCACTTTTGTTTAATACACTGATTTTCAATGTAGAGCGGAGACGTTCGCTGAATCTATGCATTATTAACAACCTCACACAGCCTCCTTAACGCGCACGTTTTAAGCTAGATTGACTAAAGTCAGCCTCAGTCAGCCCAACCTTAAACGTGATATCATGGGTGGTAAGTGTCGTACTTTTTCCTGTTTGATGATTTACCATTGTCATGGTGTGTGCACGCCAATATTGAGTTAAGTATTGTGCGTAATCACTGAACAGCAGTGTTTTCAGTAAGGCGTTTTTCCGATCGTAAAACTCCATTTTTAGTGGGCGATAATGCTCTTTATCCAACCAAACAAGCTGCTTGGTATACCCCGAATATTGATCCGTTGGCGTTTGCTCAACTAAAAAACTACTCTGACCATCTATCTGCTCATCCCCTAAGTATTTGAAATGGTATTTCTCTATTTCAAACGAACTCAAATCTTCATACGCAAATTCACTGCCCATAAAAGGCCCTGATTTATTACGTGAGGCTATCCGCTTTACGCGTTTTAATGCAGGCAGAAATAACCACTGGTCATCAGGCTTTACTGTATGTGCAAAACTCAAGAATGCCGTCCCTTTAACATCCCGAGGTTCATCAAAGATGGTCAAACTTTTATCACCATCGTTGATCACCTCTAAGGTATCAATTCGGATTTTTCTATCACTGCTTTCACCTTGGGCATTTTCCAATAACATACTGAGGGACGCTCTTGAATCCTGCCACCCGCTATCACGTAGCTTTCGTTCTTTCGCTATTTCTAACCCTTTATCAAATTTAGCGTCTACCGCAGCAACGACATTAACGGCAAAAGCAGATAAGCTTCCAACTACACAGAGCATCATGAAACGCTTGGCGAATAAGCGCTGTGTCAATTTATTATGAGTCGATAAGTTCATACTATTTTCTATCCTTGAATATATTAAGATGCGGCAGTAGCAGGTACTGATTGAACTTGCGGGCTAAACTCTCGGCGATCAAGCCAAAGCAAGGCGGCGGGTAATAATAGAAAATCTACCACCAGCGCGAAGATGATAATAATGGCGCTTAGCTGCCCCATATCAGCATTTAATCGGAACGAAGAGGAAGCCAACACCATAAAGCCAGCAACCAGTACCAAGGTGGTAACGGCTAATGCGCGCCCAACAGTATTGAAGGCGTAACGAATCGCCTCTTCGGTGTTATTACCTTTACGACGGGCATATTGATATTTACTCAAGAAATGCACCGTATCATCCACCACGATGCCTAACGTCAGTGAAATAACGACCGACAAACCAAGATTAATTTCACCTGATATAAGAGCCCAACAGCCAAAACCTAAAATGGCCGGAATTAAGTTAGGTAATAAACTAATCATTCCCAACCGCACTGAACGTAAAGCAAAAATAAGTAACGCTGAAATAAGCACTAAGCTGACGGGTAACGACTTCAGCATACTATCCATATTCACTTCACCAATATGAGCAAACATCAGTGATGGACTGGATGCAATCACGTCATACTGCGGGGCATGCTGGCTGAACCAATCGTAAATACGTTGTTCTAATTCAACCAACTCTTGGCTACCTAAGTTATCGATCGTCAGCTGGACCTTTACCGAGGATTTATCGATATTCACTTCATTATTTAGATCTAAACCATAAGGCAACGACATTTCATAAAGCAGTAAATACTGCGCTGCTAATTCAGGACTCTGCGGTAAACGATAATAAGCCGGATCATCACCATGCATATTCATATTCAAACGACGATAGGTATCGGATAAACTCGCCACATGATCAGTTTCAGGTTGTTGCCGCAACCACTGCGTAAAATCACCAAGCACATTGATCAAGACGGGGTTGCTGACGCCCTGTGATTCATTCGTTTTTATCGCGATACTTATGGTTGTCATACCGCTGATGGTTTGCTCCATAAAATCAGCCGCTTGACGAAATGCATTGCTGGTATCGAAATACCGAATGGAGTCATCATTAATCTTATTTTGTCCAATCAGTAACCCTGCCCCAAGAGCAATCACAGCAAAAGACGGTAAAATCAACTTATAGCGATGAATAACAAAATTGGCTAAACCATCCATCACTATTGATGATTTTTGCTGCGACACTTGTTTTACTTTAGCGGGCAACAATACCAACAAGGCAGGCAATAATGTTATCGATAAAACAAAAGCAATCATCACACCCAATGCCGCTAAATTCCCCATATCACGCAGTACAGGTGAATCGGATGCGTTCATCATTAAGAAGCCTAGCGACGTCGTCACCGATGTAATAAATAAGGCTTTATAATTCAGCTTCATACTGTGCAAGACAGCATCTAGCTTAGTGACTTCTTGTTGCTGCAAGGTTTGACGAAAAGTAGCAATTACATGCACACAGTCGGCGACGGCTAACGTCATCACTAAAGTCGGTACATTCGCAGTTGCCACACTCAAAAACATACCGCCCCAACCAGCAAAACCCAATGTGGCTGTAATGGTACTGATGATCACCAGTAAGGTTGCTAGCACACCCACAACCGAACGGATGAGCACACTCAGTACCGCCAAAATCACCAGAAACATCAAGGGCACTAGCGTACTACTGTCTTTTTGTGCTGCTTGGCTAAAAGATGAATTCAACGCAATAACACCAGCAGTGTGAAAGTCTACCTCTGGATAATGGGCTCGATATTCTGCTAAGGCGGTATCAACATAAGCACTGATCACGGCAATATTTTCTGTTTTGTCACCAGCAGGTAGCTGCATGGTAATATTAACCACCGCCACATCGCCGTTGGCTGAAATAAGGCTATTACGTAAACGTGGCTCGTTAACGGCAATCTCTTTGACTGCGGCGATACGCTCTGGATGTAATGGATGTTCCGCCAACAAAAGATCTTCAACTAACATATCGTCCTCAACCGCTGAGGTATGCTGATAATTAGCGATTGAATCTACGCGACTTGAAAATGGAATTTGCCACGCATCTGTGGTCATTTTCTGAATTAAGCTAAGATGCCGATAAGTAAAAATGTCGCCAGATTGTGGCGCGATCACTAATGATAAATTATCGGTTTTATTGAAGGTTGCTTCGATTTCATCAAAGGCTTGAAGTTGAGGGTTAGTACCATCAAAGAAAATTGCGTAATCACCTCTAAAGTAGAGATTTTTCATACCAAGCGTCGTCAGTATTACCGCTAGCAATACACTCACTAATACCCATTTAGGGTGTTCTATTGGCCATTTCAAAAAGTTAACTTTCATCACTCTCTCCGTTGTGACGATTCGTCAAAAAATAGCGCTTTAAAAACCAACTTTCACTCTACAAACTGAGAAATAAGCTGGTTAGTACTTCCTTAGCACACATGAATTGCCACCGAATAAGCTGGCAAGTTTTATGGTCTGTAAATAATCAAAATCACATTTGACGATTCGTCAAAAAACATAATTTAAAAAACATGCACTGCATGTTAGTGACCAATCGTCAAAATTGACCTTTCGTCATAATAGTTCTTTTTTTGTTCATATCAAGCATTATTTTGCCCGTAAGAACTAATAACATTTTTAATATTTAGAT
>NZ_NOIF01000051.1 GCF_002265265.1 Photobacterium sanguinicancri | reverse complement strand
AAAATTAAGTGTCATCTTATATCGTTTTTTATACATATTTACTCCATTAAACTGCTATATAAGATGCTATTAGTAAGGAAATGATCATGGATTTACGTAATCTCCCAACTATCAATGCCCTTTCAGATGCTGTTACTGTATGTGAATACAATGGCGTTAAAATTATTCGAGTGATCCACAACACCGTTGAAGCCGGGATCTCACTGCATGGCGGCCACTTAATATGGTTCAAACCAGCAAACCAAGACGACGTGATTTGGTTGAGTGAAGAGGCCATCATAGACCCAACCAAAGCCATTCGTGGTGGTATTCCTGTTTGCTGGCCATGGTTTGGTAAAGCTGGCACCCCATCACACGGTTTTGCACGTAACAGCCAGTGGGCAATCAAAGAGCACCGTGAAAACGAGACTGGTGTCATCGTTGCCCTGAGCCTGCAAGATTCAGATGCAACACGCGAAATCTGGCCGCATAAATTCGAACTAACGATCACTTTCGAGTTAGGCGAAAGCTTAAAAGTCAGCCTTACGTCTACCAATACCGATGATCACGCTTGGTCTTATGGCGGTGCACTCCATACTTATTTCGATATTGCAGATATCACAAAAGCACACCTAACGGGAATGGGCGCTCCTTACATCGATGGTGTTCAAGGTGGCGTTCAAGCGGAAGGTGGAAATGCACTCTTGATCACCCAAGAAGTTGATCGTGTATATACCGCACCAGAAGCAATCATTGCGATTCACGACACCCCTCGTCAACGCCAAATATTGGTTGAAAACCAAGGCCATAACGCAGCTGTTATTTGGAACCCATGGCAGGCGCTGTGTGAAAATATGGCAGACATGGCAACCAATAGCTTCGAAACTATGGTTTGTGTTGAATCAACTATCCACGGCGAAGGCGTGACATTAGCACCAAATGAATCTCACACCTTATCGACAACCGTGAGCTTAGCTGCTGAATAACGCGAAAAATGAGGGGCGGTAGCAATACCGCTTCTCGCTAATATAGCCTAGTGTTGATTGCCTGCCCTATGCCAACATACTTGTATTAGCTTCAATCAAAACCCAACCATTACCATCTGGATCGGCAAAGGTTGCAAAACGGCCACTCAGTAGCGTCACAATTTCAGATAATCCAACCCCACGACCGCTCAACTCATTATATGTTGATGTAATATCGTCAGTTTGCACCACAAGCCCCTGTACAGACCCAGCTTTCATTCCCGCAAAAGGCCTGACCAAACTAATGGTTGTCTCTGCACCTTTTGGTGCAAGCTGTACCCAACGCTTATCATCATTTGCACAGTGATCACGAATTAGCTCAAACCCTAATGCATCCCGATAAAATACTAATGCTTGCGCTTGATCCGATACTGGAATGGAAACAGTATCAACGCGAGAAATACTCATAAATGCAGCTCCCCAAAATAAAACCACTTATCTAGCTTAAGTCAGAGTTGTTGATTCAGCTCACAAAAAAAGCATCTTAGCCAAGAAATATTCCGTGAATACAAGCAAAGCGCGATAACGCTTTATCATCAAGCTGTTAATTGTCTCAATAATGCATCACCCTTAAAAAAAGCGAAATAACCCGCCGTCTATCAAGACTTCTTGTTCAAACCTCGAAGATGCATTTGTTTTGCAGTTATAGATACCGCATAAGAAAGTATTTTCAATCTAAACGACTAAGCATCAAATCAAGCTATCACATCACAAAATCGTTAAATAAATGTAAAGATTTTCCATCTAAACCTTCTTGCGAAAGCGATTTTTAAAGAGGATAGTAAGAATGTGTACAAAGATTACGCAATTTTTCATTGTCACCTAGCTTAGGAAATTTATTTAAAAACCAACAACTCAGTGACGCAATTTGATCAGTTAGGTCTAGTCTTAAATATATGAGGGATGTGAAAGTTATTTGTTTTCGTCCTTTCTAATTGATAAGAGAACGATTCAGGGGGCATACCATGAGTATTTTTGACCATTATCGTCAACGCTATGAAGAGTCCAAGGATGAAGAGCTTTCATTGCAAGAATTCCTTGAAATTTGTCGTAACGACCGAAGCGCATACGTAAACGCTGCCGAACGCCTACTTATGGCGATTGGTGAACCAGAAATGATTGATACAGCTCAAGACCCACGCTTGAGCCGCCTATTCTCTAACCGTGTGATCTCACGTTATAAAACGTTTGAAGATTTTTATGGTATGGAAGAAGCAATTGAACAAATCGTTTCTTACCTTAAGCATGCTGCGCAAGGTCTAGAAGAACGCAAACAAATCCTATACTTACTGGGCCCTGTCGGGGGCGGTAAATCTTCTTTGGCTGAAAAGCTAAAAAGCTTAATGCAAAAAGTACCAGTTTACGTACTGACAGCAGACGGCGTTCGCAGCCCAGTAAACGATCACCCATTTAGCCTGTTTGATAAAAACGAAGATGGCGATCTTCTTAATAAAGAATATGCCATTCCAGAACGCTACCTCAATACCATCATGTCACCATGGGCAGCTAAACGTTTACACGAATTTGGTGGTGACATTACCAAGTTCCGCGTTGTAAAAGTACGTCCATCGATCTTAGATCAAGTGGGTATTGCCAAAACCGAACCTGGTGATGAGAACAACCAAGATATTTCATCGCTAGTTGGTAAAGTGGATATTCGCCAGCTAGAGCATTTCTCGCAAGATGATCCAGATGCCTACAGTTATTCCGGTGCGCTTTGTAAAGCAAACCAAGGTTTGATGGAATTTGTAGAGATGTTTAAAGCACCACTAAAAGTGCTTCACCCTCTACTAACCGCGACGCAAGAAGGTAACTATAACGGTACAGAAGGCCTATCAGCCCTACCGTATGAAGGGATTATTCTTGCTCACTCGAATGAATCAGAGTGGCAAACCTTCCGTAATAACAAGAGCAATGAAGCCTTCCTCGATCGTGTCTACATCGTGAAAGTGCCTTACTGTTTACGTATTTCGGAAGAAACTCGAATTTACGAAAAACTACTTCAAAACAGTGAGTTATCAAGTGCTCCTTGCTCGCCAAGCACACTCGATATTCTTGCTCGCTTCTCGGTACTTTCTCGTCTAAAAGAGCCAGAGAATTCAAGCCTCTTCTCAAAAATGCGTGTTTATGATGGTGAGACCCTCAAAGATACGGATCCAAAAGCGAAATCGTACCAAGAGTATCGTGATTACGCTGGGGTCGATGAAGGTATGAACGGCCTATCTACGCGTTTTGCTTTTAAGATCTTATCTCGTGTCTTTAACTTTGACCATTCAGAAGTGGCCGCTAACCCCGTTCATCTGTTCTATGTTCTTGAACAGCAAATTGAACGCGAGCAGTTCCCACAAGAAGTCGCTGAAAAATACCTTGAGTTCCTTAAAGGATATTTGATTCCTAAGTATGTTGAATTTATTGGTAAAGAAATTCAAACCGCTTACTTAGAATCTTACTCTGAGTATGGCCAGAACATCTTTGACCGCTATGTCAGCTATGCCGATTTCTGGATTCAAGATCAAGAGTATCGCGATCCTGAAACAGGTCAACTTTTCGACCGCTCTGCGCTTAATAACGAGCTAGAGAAAATCGAAAAGCCAGCGGGTATCAGTAACCCTAAAGACTTCCGTAACGAAATCGTCAACTTTGTTCTACGTGCTCGTGCCAGTAATGAAGGGAAAAATCCAAACTGGACCAGCTATGAAAAACTGCGCACCGTTATCGAGAAAAAAATGTTCTCGAATACCGAGGAACTGCTCCCAGTTATTTCTTTCAATGCCAAAACCTCTACCGACGAGCAGAAAAAACACGATGATTTCGTTGCTCGTATGATGGAGAAAGGCTACACCCGCAAGCAAGTGCGTTTGCTATCTGAATGGTACCTACGCGTTCGTAAATCATCGTAGCCGGTTGAATGGAAGTATGAGGGGGAGCTTATGGCGCATTTTATAGATCGCAGGCTCAATGGTAAAAATAAAAGCACGGTGAATCGCCAGCGCTTTTTACGCCGCCACAAGCAGCAGATTAAAGAATCTATTGCTGATGCGGTTAATAAGCGTTCGATCACTGATGTTGAGAGCGGGGAAAATATCACTATCCCTTCTCGTGATATCAAAGAGCCGAGCTTTCACCAAGGCCGTGGTGGACAACGTGAAGTTGTCCACCCGGGCAACGACCAATTCTCACCTGGTGACCGCATTGAACGCCCCCAAGGAGGGGCGGGACAAGGCGGTTCAGGAGAAGGTCAAGCCAGCCAAGACGGTGAAGGCCAAGATGAATTTGTATTCCAAATTTCCAAAGATGAGTACCTCGATTTACTATTTGAAGATTTGGAGCTACCTAACCTAGAAAAAAATCAGATGAATAAAGTCGTCGAATGGAAAACGTTCCGTTCAGGCTATAAATCATCAGGTGTGCCATCCAATATCGCGATTGTGAAATCGCTACAAAATTCGTTGGCACGACGTACAGCGATGACAGCAGCAAAACGCCGTCATTTACGTGAGCTTGAAGCGGAACTTGAGCAGCTTAAATCAACAGAACCTGCCCAACCGTTTGAAGAAGAACGCGTAAAACAAGATATCCAAGCGCTGCGCGAAAAAATCAACCGTGTACCGTTTATTGATACCTTTGATTTACGGTACAAAAATTATGAACGTCGCCCACTACCCACCAGCCAAGCAGTGATGTTCTGCTTAATGGATGTATCGGGGTCGATGGATCAAGCAACAAAAGATATTGCTAAACGCTTCTACATCTTGCTGTATTTATTCTTGAATCGAACATACAAGAATGTCGATGTGGTCTTTATTCGCCACCATACACAAGCAAAAGAAGTCGATGAGCATGAGTTTTTCTACTCCCAAGAAACAGGTGGCACGATTGTATCCAGTGCTTTACGCATGATGGATGACATTATCAAGAAACGTTACCCTCCTGGCGAGTGGAATGTCTATGCAGCTCAAGCCTCTGACGGGGATAACTGGGCAGATGATTCACCTGGTTGTCGTCAATTATTAAAAGAGAGTATTTTGCCAGTAACACGCTACTACTCTTATATCGAAATCACTCGCCGTGCGCACCAAACGCTCTGGCGTGAATACGAAACACTGCAAGGCAGTCACGCTAACTTTGCTATGCAGAACATACGGACGGTGGATGACATATTCCCTGTATTCAGGGAGCTATTTAAAAAACAAGTAAGTTAATAGCTGGATGTCAACGCGCTTAGGGGAGTGAGTTATGGTGACAACAACAAAGACAAAGCCACTCGATGATGGTCCAGATTGGACGTTTGATCTGCTTGACCAATATCATAAAGAGATAAAACGTGTCGCTGACCACTACCGGCTTGATGCGTATCCCAATCAGATTGAGATCATCACTGCTGAGCAGATGATGGATGCTTACTCAAGTATTGGGATGCCAATCAATTACCACCACTGGTCATTCGGCAAGCGTTTTATTGAAACTGAACGTGGCTATAAACACGGCCAAATGGGATTGGCATATGAGATCGTAATTAACTCAGATCCCTGTATCTCTTATTTAATGGAAGAGAATACGATAACCATGCAAGCGTTGGTAATGGCGCATGCCTGCTATGGTCATAACTCTTTCTTCAAAGGCAATTACTTGTTTCAAACATGGACGGATGCAAGTTCGATCATCGACTACTTACTGTTTGCTCGAAAATACATTACCGACTGTGAAGAAAAGTACGGCGTGGAAGATGTTGAACGTTTGCTCGACTCCTGCCATGCACTGATGAATTTTGGCGTCGATCGCTACAAGCGTCCACAAAAAATATCATTAGTTGAAGAAACCGCGCGCCAAAAAGCACGCGAAGATTACCTGCAAACACAGGTAAATGCTTTATGGCGTACAATTCCAGTGCAAGAGGATAAAACCGATGTATCAGAGGAACACCGCTTCCCTGCTGAGCCACAGGAAAACATCCTTTACTTCATTGAAAAACATGCGCCACTACTTGAACCTTGGCAACGTGAAATTGTGCGAATTGTGCGTAAAGTAAGCCAATACTTCTACCCGCAAAAACAAACCCAAGTCATGAATGAAGGCTGGGCGACGTTCTGGCATTACACGATTTTGAATCACCTTTATGACGAAGGTTTAGTGACCGACCGTTTCATCCTAGAGTTCTTACACAGCCATACCAGTGTGGTTGCACAACCAGAATATAATAGCCCGTATTACAGTGGTATTAACCCGTATGCGTTAGGTTTTGCTATGTTCCAAGATATCCGTCGGATCTGTGAAAACCCAACGGAAGAAGATAAGCACTGGTTCCCTGACATTGCAGGTAAAGATTGGTTAGATACGCTTCACTTTGCGATGGAAAACTTTAAAGATGAAAGCTTTATCAGTCAGTTTTTATCACCGAAAGTGATGCGTGACTTTAAACTGTTTGCCGTGGATGACGATGACCGCCATAACTATGTGGAAGTCAGTGCTATTCATAACGAGGAAGGCTATCGGATGATCCGAGAGAAGCTCTCTTCACAGTATAATTTAAGTAACAATGAGCCTAACCTTCAAGTATGGAATGTCGCGCTTAACGGTGACCGTTCACTGACTTTACGCTACATACCACACAACAGAATTCCACTAGCCGAAAGTCACCCAGAAGTGCTGAAGCATATGTACCGTCTATGGGGATTTGATATTACGTTAGAAGAAGAGTTGAGCGATGGACGAAGCCAAATTCTAGGGACATGCCCAGTGCGCAATACACAATTTGGTTCTGATATTTAATTAAGTGATACAATTTATATACAGCACATAAAATTAAAGCGTGATATATCAGTTACCACTGATTTATCACGCTTTTTTTGCTGAATAACAACAATTATTTATACGAAAAACCAATTACCTACACAGGAAAAGTATAAGAATATTAAGGGTTTTCGCTTGAAATTATTGCTCTTCCTCATGCATGTAACGGCCAATTTCTTCACGATTGTTATACCAAATAACACCGCTGTCTCGGCCGTATTTTTTGATTCTTTCCGCGACTAATTCATGCTGATGATTGTCACAGATCGCTTTCAAATCACGGTAGAACTCAAGTGCAAGTTCACACGCTTCTTGGCTCATGAAGTAATAACCGCCTACGCGGGTATAAATCTTACGTAAGCCATTAATCGTTAATACATATAGTGTATTACCCGACTTAGCTGCCATACCTTGGAATAAAAGGTAGTCATAGTAGTTGAAAGCACGTGCACGACAAATCGCTTCACACAGTTCAGGTTGATCTTTGCCGTACTTATCTGTGATTTTCTTCACTTCACTCAACAACTGAATTTTCGCTTCGTTGTCTTCGATGTAGGCAGTAAAAGATTCAGCTGCTAGCAATGATTCACATGAGTGAATGATTGAATCAATTAGCTCACTTGATTCTTCGCTATTGCCTTTCACTGCATAACGCATGAAGACACTACTTATGTCGGTACGAGCAGAAAGCAAATCAGTTAGTACACGTTGTACATCTTGCCCGTCTAGCGTCACAAGTGTATCAAGAATACTTAAGCCCGATGTGTCCATAAAATTATTTACACGGGTTGGTTTACCGTGTTGGATGGTTAACCAACCATCACGCGCTAGTCGTTGTAATACTTCTCGTAACGTGGTGCGCGTTACACCAATAAGTTCCGAAAGCTCACGTTCAGCAGGCAGGATTGAACCTTGAGGAAAGTGATTATTCCAGATACTTTCAATGATGTATTTCTCAGCAAATGTTGCTGGACTATCAGCCTTTATAACCATTTAATTCTTTTTCCAATCGCTTCTTGCTTATACTTATAAACTCATCATACCACCAGAAAAGGATATGACGAAATTTGCCAGAATGCTCAATCTTATTTTACTTTTAACACAAGCAAAAATTTGACGTAACGCAAATTATATTGAAAGTAATAAATGTAAATTGCAGGGCTGGAATTCTGGCACATCAGAACTCCCGTTTTGGAATGAAATTGCAGTAAAATAAAGTTGTTCATCACACACAACTTGACTGATCCAGATCAAACTGTACAGTTAGCACCGAAAGAACTGGGAGCTGAATGGAAGCTGCTGCCTGCTTTAAGTTAAACACCATATATAATGATGTTTAGCTTAGAGGGTCTCACTAGAATATTTAACCACTCATCAATGGTTGATCCTTCTCTCTTGACTATAAAGGCATGACAGCTGCCAGATCATGTATACCTTTTAGGTTCTATCTATTTAACCTTGGTATCCTTCTGGGTATTTTTATTAGTTTGCGTTTATAACAAGAGACCTGATACATGGCTATTTCGCTGGGAAACGCCTTCGTTAAGAATTTTTTAGGCAAAGCACCTGATTGGTATAAAGTGGCGATCATTTCGTTTCTAATCATCAACCCAATCGTATTTTTTGTAATCGACCCTTTTACTGCTGGCTGGTTACTCGTTGTTGAGTTTATTTTCACGCTAGCAATGGCGTTGAAGTGTTACCCGCTACAACCCGGTGGTTTATTGGCGATAGAAGCTGTCGCCATTGGCATGACCAGCCCCGAACAAGTGAAACATGAACTTGTGGCTAATATTGAAGTGTTATTACTCTTGGTCTTTATGGTCGCTGGTATCTACTTCATGAAGCAGCTTCTGCTTTTCATTTTCACCAAAATACTGATTGGCATTCGTTCTAAAATCCTACTTTCACTGTCTTTTTGTATCATGGCGGCTTTTCTCTCTGCCTTCCTTGATGCGCTGACCGTTATTGCCGTTGTAATCAGTGTTACCGTGGGCTTCTACAGCATTTATCACAAAGTTGCCTCGGGACAAGAACCCCAAGCGGCCCATGACCACACGACAGATAGCAATATTCATGAAGTAAGTCGTGATGACTTAGAAAACTACCGTGCTTTCCTGCGTAGCTTACTAATGCATGCCGGTGTAGGTACAGCGCTAGGTGGCGTAATGACCATGGTGGGTGAGCCTCAAAACTTGATCATTGCTGATCAAGCTGGCTGGCTTTTCGGTGAATTTATTCTACGTATGGCCCCAGTAACCATTCCTGTGTTTTTCTGCGGAATGTTAACTTGTGTGTTAGTCGAAAAATTCCACCTTTGTGGTTACGGTGCCGCACTGCCTGAAAACGTTCGTAAGATTCTGGTTGATTTTGATAACGAAGAACGTAAAAGCCGTACCAATCTAGATTACTCAAAACTGATCGTTCAAGCGATCATCGCGGTATGGTTAATCGTAGGCTTGGCAATGCACTTAGCCGCTGTGGGCTTAATCGGTTTAACCGTTATCATTTTCGCGACTTCGTTTACTGGTATTACTGAAGAGCATGCGCTTGGTAAAGCCTTTGAAGAAGCATTGCCGTTTACGGCGCTGTTAGCCGTGTTCTTCTCTGTCGTTGCCGTTATTATCGATCAGCAGCTATTCACGCCAATCATTACTTGGGTATTAAGCTTAGAAGGTAGTGCGCAGCTAACCATGTTCTATGTGGCCAATGGTCTGCTGTCGATGGTATCTGATAACGTATTTGTGGGTACGGTTTACATTAACGAAGTTAAATCTGCACTACTTCATGGTGTAATCTCACGCGACCAATTCGATATGCTGGCTGTGGCGATTAATACAGGTACTAACTTACCATCAGTTGCAACGCCCAATGGTCAAGCCGCTTTCTTATTTGTTCTAACGTCAGCACTTGCACCATTAATTCGCCTGTCTTACGGTCGCATGGTGTACATGGCACTGCCATACACTATCGTACTAACTCTCGTCGGCTTAGCGGGGATTGAATTCATGCTAGTGCCAATGACGGAATGGTTCTACGATATGGGCTGGTTAGTTCACAACACAGCTGAAGCCGTATCAACAATTGCACCGGCTGCTGGACATTAATTGAATTTTACGTCAATTTAGTGGTCTGACTACCAACAAAGCCCTGATTTGTCAGGGCTTTGTTATATTATATCTATCCAACTGACCTATACGCCAATGCGTTTATTACGCTGGCATATGAACTAATTGAAGAGACGATTCAATGCAATTTTTATATTCATTCTCTAAACGTCGCTCATCGTGGCTATTACTGCTGGCATTTATAGTCTTTTTTGAAGGAAGTGCGCTTTTCTTTCAGCACGGAATGAAGCTACCGCCATGTGTAATGTGTATCTACGAACGTGTCGCTATGTTTGGTATAGCTATTGCGGCACTGATTGGCTTAACTGCCCCTCATAACCCGATTATCCGTTGGTTGGGCCTAGCGGGCTGGGGCTATAGTGCTTATGAAGGTCTTATGCTGTCGATCAAGCATGTCGATTATCAACTAAACCCATCGCCATTCAACACTTGTGATCTTTTCGTTCAATTCCCAAGCTGGGCACCATTAAACCAATGGATACCTGGTGTATTTGAAGCTTACGGTGACTGTGGAAAAGTCGTGTGGATGTTCATGGGCCAAACGATGCCGCAATGGTTAGTTATTATCTTTGCGGCAAACTTAGTCGCACTTGCGATTATCGTTATCGCACAGCTTGTTGGTTTCAAAGCAAAAAAAGAAGCATAACCACCTGTGATAAACTCTGCGGTAATAAACCACTAAAAATCAAAAAGGCGTTCACTGTGAAGTGAACGCCTTTTCATTACATGAGGCTATTATGCTTGCGCGATCAGTGCATCAACAATAGGGTAATCCGCTGGGCATAAGGTGTACTCTTTGATGTGTGATTTAGCCACCCATACCATGGCTTGATGGCTATAAAGTACACACTCTCCCGACAACCAGTGACTGATGTAACCTTTTAACTCAATGATCTTATCACCATAGTCAAATACGCTATCAGCCAGCCAAGTGCCTGTTTGAGTTTGAATCGCCAACTCTTCAATAAGCTCACGCTCAAGTGCTTGCTCTGGTGTTTCATTATGTTCCACTTTACCGCCTGGAAACTCCCACAACCCGCCTTGGCTCGCACTATCAAACCGTTGTGCTAATAAATACAGCCCATCTTTTTCTATTACACCTGCTACCACGGTGATACATGGCTTTTCATTCGTCGCCATAACAAATTACTTACCGCAGCACTGCTTGAATTTCTTACCACTGCCACACAGACAAGGATCATTACGGCCGATATTCTTATATGGGTTCACGGCAACAGCGCCAGTCCCGATTTGCAGTTCATCAGCAGCCATCACGACTTCTGTTAGCATTATTTCAAGTTGCGGATATAAAGCCGAAGGTGCAGGCATATTATTAATACCAGCCGCTTCCATCTGTGCCAGCGTCTCTTCTTCATTCATCGCTAACATCAACGTTGTGATCAACGCCGACAACATGTTCATTGTACCGCCAGCTAACGTCTGCTCAGACCATGCCGGTTCAATATGTGGCCATACGGATAGAAAGCCCTCAGCAAAATGCGCCAAGCTTTCGCTTACCCCCTCCGCTTCGCTCCAGCAAACTTCAGCAGGTAAGTCATACTCTCCGGCTTTAATATGACGGTATTGCAGCTCAAAATGGTTTAACACCGCCACTTTGTGCTCATCAGACATAGCAACGCCAAGATCCGCTGTATCACCTTCTAGCAGAACAGGAAGCCACACCTCTGGCTCCAAAGGCTTAGGGTTTGCATTCGCGGCTAATAGTGCGCCTTCAATAAATGCTGCAGGCATGCCTTCCCAATCAGTAGGAAGCGTCATTAATGTCATCATGGAGTAATCCGATTAATCAAACTGTAGTTTAACGCGGATTATACAGCACTCATCATTCGCTGCCAGTTACCTAAAAGCGAAACGACTTTTAAGATAGGTCAATAAAATTGAATCTTTTTATGTAAAAGTGTTGAAACAAAACATAATTAGAGGCAAAACTACGCATTAGTAAATATGCTGACAAGGTAAAGGACACGAATAATGCAGGGAAAAGTGCACGCAGTGATTGCAGGAGCCAGTGGTTTAGTTGGTGATGAATTACTTCATCAGTTACTGGCGCATGATGACATTGCCACCGTATATTCAATTGCTCGTAGAGAGTTACCGTTCCGTAGTAAAAAGCTAGTGCAAGTCATCCACCCTGAATTGCGAGTGACCGAATGGGAAGCGTCAGCCCCCACTCCTCAAATCGGTTTTATTTGTTTAGGTACCACCCGAAAACTGGCAGGATCTAACGCTGCCTTAAAAGCCGTTGACTTTCAATTAGTCAAAGACGTGGCCTCTACCATGAAGATGCTTGGGGTAAACCATATCATTGTTGTCTCAAGCTTATTTGCCCATCCTTTGTCACCTTCCCATTACTTACGTTGCAAAGGCAAGATGGAACGTGCAGTCAAAAGTATGGGGTTTGAACATTGCACCTTTGTTCGCCCTGGCCCATTGAAAGGCGAACGCTCTAAACCTCGTAAAGATGAGGCTTTTATTCAAGGGCTTTTCGATACTCTTCACCCTTTAATGGCAGGCCCTTTCGCGAACCTCACCCCTATTCCTGCGGATCAAGTCGCAAAGATCATGCTGACCCATGCGCTCAATCCCGCAAATGAATCATCACCAACCACCATAGTTGCTGGAAAAGATCTCTTCGCCTAGATGACATTGCTCGCATTCCCCACTACAATCACGCCCCTTCAATAGGTGGGATGAAAAAATAGTCATGCGAGTAATATTAGGGCCGATGGAAGGCGTCTTGGATCATTTGATGCGCGAGATGCTTACCGAAATCAACGATTATGATTTATGCGTGACAGAGTTCATTCGCATAGTCGACCAGTTATTACCTAATAGTGTCTACCACCGCTTTTGCCCTGAACTGCGCCAAGGTGGTAAAACGCAAGCTGGAACGCCAGTTCGTATTCAGTTACTTGGCCAAGACCCACATTGGATGGCAGAGAACGCCTATCGCGCCCATCAGTTAGGGTCTGCTGGCGTAGACATCAATTTCGGTTGCCCTGCAAAATCGGTGAATAAAAGCCGTGGTGGTGCTGTACTGCTGAAAGATCCAGAACAAATTTATCAAATCGTAAAATCAGTACGTGAAGCCGTTCATCCCACAAAGCCTGTGACAGCGAAAGTACGCTTGGGTTGGGATGATCCTAACCACTGCTTTGAAATTGCCGATGCTGTTCAACAAGCAGGTGCAGATGAAATTGCCATTCACGCACGAACTAAAATCGATGGTTACAAAGCAGACACAATCAAGTGGGATTATATTGGGCAGCTACGCCAACGCTTACGCATGCCGATTATCGCCAATGGTGAAGTGTGGAATTACCAAGATGGGCAACGCTGCATAGAAGCAACCCAAACCGATGCGTTAATGGTTTGCCGTGGTGCCCTAAACCTGCCTAACTTATGTAATGTCGTTAAACATAATCATGCACATATGCCATGGCCTGATGTTTTAGCACTACTACTCAAATATTCAGAGTATGAGATCAAGGGCGACAAAGGGCTATATTATCCGAACCGTGTCAAACAATGGTTCGCTTACCTACGCCACGAATACCCACAAGCTAAAGAGCTGTTCGTTGATATTCGTAGCCTGAATAAAACAGCGCCGATTATCGAGATCTTACAACGAGCACATGACAGCGAACTGCATCAGTAATCAGACTAATCATCTGGGTAATTAAAGTGAAGCGTCTCAAGGTGCAATCCAGCACTTTGATTATCCAGAGAGTGTTCGCAATTATACCTATAGCTATAATCGTCCCATAAGATATGGTCTAAGCTCTCGGTCTCATTAAGATTTGACGGCTTGGTGCGAATAGCTGTTTTGGTTTCGTTCATAATCATACCTGCCTGTAATGACGATGAAGGTGCTTCTATTATTTATAGACCAAAATGGTTTATATAAATATTGAAGTAACCGTACAGATCTAAAAAACCCAGCATCAAGCTGGGTTTTAGTCTTTAGCCAAGGCTAAACTAACGATTAGGATGGTTTAAGATGTGGTCTTCCCAATCAATCACATCGATCTCATAAACCACTTGATCGCGAACTGATTCACGTGCTTTATGCATTGCATCTTTAGAACCTGTGATCAGTGGGTGCCATTCAGGCAGAGGCTTACCTTCCGCTAACATGCGGTAAGCACAGGTTTCAGGTAACCAGACAAATTCGTCAATGCGATCACGTGTCAGCTTTAAGCACTCTTCACCGGATTCAAAACGGTTTGGATAGTCTTTACATGAACACGTTTTATCATCAAGCAAGCTACAAGCTACATTGGTGTAATAAATCTCATCGGTAGCATCGTCGATAAGCTTATGTAAACAGCATTTTCCGCAGCCGTCACACAGCGATTCCCACTCATCGTCTGTCATATCACGTAAATCTTTTTGCTGCCAAAACTGCGTCATACTCACCACCTTTATCTTGTGACTCCCCGCTCGATCAAGCAAAGAAGGCGGTGTTATAGCGAGCCACAGCACAAAGTGCAAGCTTTAGCCGCCAGCAAGATAACAATTCACTATGGAATAATAATCACTCTTATCTAATCGGTAAATATACGGCTTTTTTTGACCGTTTATAGCAAGAGTGATAACGTTCGCGTCCATTTTGAGCTGTGTGCTCATACGAACCACATGTAAGAGTATAGGTAGAGTTATGGAATGTCGTTTAGGCTGCGGAGCATGCTGTATCGCCCCTAGCATTTCGTCCCCCATTCCAGGAATGCCAAATGGTAAGCCTGCGGGAACACGCTGT
The DNA here is from genome assembly GCF_002265265.1 of Photobacterium sanguinicancri. Lineage (GTDB taxonomy): Bacteria > Pseudomonadota > Gammaproteobacteria > Enterobacterales > Vibrionaceae > Photobacterium > Photobacterium sanguinicancri. The sequence continues at coordinate 12,574 of NZ_NOIF01000051.1, read as the reverse complement.
GTACAGTTAAATGAAGAGAATTTATGTAAGCTCTTTGGGAAACCAGAACGCCCTAAAGTGTGTCATCACTTTAAAGCGTGTCCTGATCTTTGTGGTACAACTAACCAGCAAGCATTGGATAATATTACAGAGCTAGAAAGCATAACTTGAGTCTCACTAGCGTATCACGACGCTAACTCAATAGTCAGAGTAACAATGCTTGCTGGGTGATGAAACGTCGCTTACGACGCCATTTTCCCCGTTAAAATGCGTAGTGCTGATTTTGCATGCTCTACCGCCTGATGGCCTGAGAATGTTAGGTAACCACCATCTTCTTGAGTAACTAATCCTTTTGCGTATAGGCGCTTCGCTGCATCAACCAACTCAGGCGTAGCATCTGTACGTACTTTGATCCCTTCTAAATCACTGTGCATTGGAAATTTAACTAACAGGTTTAGTTCAGCGACAAGTTCATTGTTGTATGGCATAGGTACCTCATTATCTATATTTAGTGCTGCATTAATACTAGCGGCTAGCCATAATAAAAATAGGTGATGAGATCATATCTCTGCCACTCTATATCGCGAATAAAGCGACATAGCTCAAAGATCGCAAAATGAAAAAAAACCGCCCTAAAAGAGCGGTCTTAATATTGAATGTTTTTTCAACAGTTTATGCTTGAATACCCACAATTAACCAAGGTGCATTTTGAGCCTTTAAATCACGCTCCAAATGCCATACATCGGTAATATCTTCTTCAACGCCTTCATTACTGTCTTTGTAACGGCCAGAGAATTGAATACTTAGCTGCGCCATGTTGGCATCATAATCAGCACGAACAAGTTCAGCATCCACATACATCACTTCTGTATGTTGCTCGCCTTCTTGTTTCGCACGTTCGCCAGAAAGGTCTGCAAAAAGTGCAGGTGAAACATATTCACGAATTTTTTCTAGCTCGTTATGGTTCCAAGCTCCTTGAATAACACGGTAGTGATCACGAGAACCACTCAAGAATGCATTCATATTGAAGTTTGGCGGCAAGTTAAATGGTACATCACTGTCTGTTGAAGCATAACCATGGTTAGGCTGTGCACTTGATGCATTGTTTGCTTGCGAAGCTTGACGATGTTGAGGTTTTTGCTGCTGTGGGGAATTCCCCGCATAAGCTTCACGATGCCCCATAGGGGTCGATTTTGCGCCACGCATTGTCTTAAAGAGTTTGAAAATGACAAACGCAATCAAGCCAATAATCAAAATATCCATAAACTGGATACCATCAAAAGCGCCACCGAAGAATGCAGCTAGTAAACCACCAGCAAGCAGACCGCCCATTAAACCGCCCATCAAGCCTTTTTTACCAGACTGAGCAGCTGGATTCGCATTTTGTTTACCAATTGAATCCGTTTGTTGCGGCTGTTGTTTTTTCGCAGGTGCTGTTTTAAAGCTCTTACCGAAAGATTTACCGCCACCAAATTTCTTTGCATCTGCATGTGGTGCAACAAAGGTTACCGACACAATAAGAGCAAAAAGTGTGAAAAAGCGTTTCATCAAAAATACCTTTGCCAAAATAAGCTCCCAGCATCGTAGCTGTAAGTGCTGGAAAGTCAATCACACAGGTATCTCAAAATGTTACCGTTTCGTTTATATCCCCTATTTCAACACTTTTTAAGCAAATTAGACTTTATTAGCCTTCATGGTAATGCTAATACTTAAGCTATAAGGGTTGTCATAATGAACGACCACACATACGGTGAACACAAGATGCAAGACACGCATAGTAAAGTAATTGGCTACCTCTTATGGATTTTTGGTTTTACAGGTGCGCACCGTTTTTATTACGGCAAACCCGTTACAGGCACCATCTGGTTTTTAACCTTGGGACTTTTTGGCATCGGTTGGCTAATTGATTTGTTTCTTATTCCGTCGATGGATCGTGAAGCAGATATGCGTTTTCGCGCGGGCGATGTCGATTACAACGTAGCTTGGCTATTACTGACATTCCTTGGCTTTTTGGGTGTACACCGCATGTATATGGGCAAGTGGATCACAGGCATCCTGTATCTATGTACGTTTGGCTTTTTCTTGATTGGGATATTGGTCGATTTTTGGACGTTGAATGATCAAGTGTCAGTCGAAAACAGTCAGAAAAGCCACGCTTAGCTCGTCATTAATTTGACACTCTAGTGCCTATCTATCCTAGAGTGAGAGAGGGTTCACAACATGTTTTGTAATGAAAAACGACGCTTCAATACACCTTGACCAAAGGTGTATGTAAGGATTAAAATATCGAACATCGTTCTATATTGTGCAGCTATAATTCAGTTTTCTAGGTGAGGGCTTACCAATGAAATGTAGCTGAATTAAAATTATTATATTCAAAGAGACAACTTTAATGGCAAGACGAAATGACCACACTCGTGAAGAGTTGGTAAGTATGACACTGGAGCAAGTGAAGCTATTTTTAAGTGAGCACCCACATCACGAACTTAGCCTTCGCAAAGTTGCCGCAATGATTGGCTATGTACCAAGTACGCTAGTCAACGTTTTTGGTAACTACAACCTTTTGCTACTTCACTCTGTTGCCCAAACTCTTGATGAATTATTTGCTGAAGCTGCTGTGCAAATGGATAGCGCAACGTCTTCAGAAGATGCACTACGTAAACTAGCGTACAGCTACTTAAATTTTGCCTCTAAAAACCCATACCGTTGGCAGCTTATTTTCCAACATACGATGAATGGTGAGCAGTTACCTGACTGGCAATCTGATCGTATCAACAATATGACAGGCATGCTTGAAAAGCTAATCCGTGATATCAACCCAACCAATAGCGATGAATCTATTCTTGAAGCAAGTCGCGTTATTTGGGCTGGTGTGCATGGTATTACTCTACTGTCAGTAGACGATAAATTATTTACCTCTACACCCGTTAATGGCAAAGCTCTGATCGATAATTTGCTCAATACTTATTTAGCCGCTTGGCAACAATAAGCGGAGCAAACAATGAGTAACAAGCCTCAGTCACGGCTACTAACAAAACAACGTTTTTTACCGTACTTTCTGACTCAGGCGCTAGGGGCATTCAACGATAACGTGTATAAAAACGTGTTATTGATTTTGATTGCCTTTTCAGCACCTGGTGCACTTCCTTTCAGTTCAGACTTAGCAATTAACCTTGCTGCAGGTCTGTTCATTTTGCCATTTTTCTTGTTTTCAGCTTCAGCGGGTGTTTTAGCCGATAAATACGATAAAGCACAAATCATGCGCGTTGTGAAATTTGCTGAAATAATCATCATGTCTCTAGCGGCTGTTGCTTTCTTATTCAAGAGTTACTTGCTGTTACTGGTGCTGTTGTTCCTTATGGGCACACAGTCGACATTTTTTGGTCCTGCAAAATACGCACTACTGCCGCAACACTTAAAGAAAGAAGAGTTAGTCTCTGGCAACGCATTAGTTGAAACAGGTACATTCGTCGCTATTTTGCTCGGTACTTTACTGGCGGGCATTATTGCGAACCAAGAGCAAGCACCACTTATTGCTGCAATTAGCGTCGTGAGCTTTGCCGTTATGGGTTACCTGACATCACGTTGGATCCCTGAAGCAAAACCAAGCACACCAGATATCGCTTTTAAATGGCAACCTTGGCGTCAAACTCGCCATACGTTGAAGCTGGCTCGCCAAGATAAAACTGTTTTTCAGTGTGTGATTGGCATTAGCTGGTTCTGGTTTTTAGGCGCTTGTTATTTAACGCAGTTCCCGAACTTTGCTAAACAGTACCTAGGTGGTAATGCTGCATCTGTTTCTTTCTTACTCGCACTATTTTCCATTGGTATCGCCATTGGTTCGTTACTTTGTGACCGCTTGTCGAATCATAGAATTGAGCCTGGTATCGTCCCACTAGGTAGTTTGGGAATCACGATTTTCACCGCTGACCTCATGTTTGCCACGCCAGCGACAATTGCTACTGCTGATTCATTCTTAGCATTTGTGACGAACCCTGAATTACTTCGTGTGTTCATTTCGCTAACCATGCTAGGTGTATCAGGTGGTATTTTTATCGTGCCCTTGTATGCCATGATGCAAAACCGAGCAAAACCTGAAGAACGAGCTCAGATCATTGCCGCAAACAATATCTGGAATGCCTTGTTCATGGTGATGAGCGCAGTTACTGCGATTGTTTGCCTATCGATATTAGATATGGGGATCCCGCAGTTTTTCTTCATGCTGGCGATGATGAACTTGGTGGCAGTCTGTTATATTTACTGCCAAGTACCCAATTTCTTTTGGCGTTTCATGGTGTGGATTGTCACTCACACTATGTACCGCGTTAAGCCTAAGAATTTAGCCAATATTCCTGAAACAGGAGGCGTACTGATTGTTTGTAATCACGTCACTTACATGGATGCGCTGATATTAGCAGGTGCGACGCCACGTCCAATTCGCTTTTTAATGGATGAGGATATTTACAGTCTACCGCTTGTTAAAAGGTTCTGTGATGCCTGTAATGTCATTCCCATTAATGCCGAAGATCGCCGCTCTGTTGCCATTGCGTTGAACCAAGCGAGTGAGCGTTTAAATCGTGGTGATGTGGTATGTATATTCCCTGAAGGCCAACTCACTTACACTGGTGAGATGGGGCCCTTCCTGCGTGGAATTGATGTTGTGCTAAAACGTACCAACCCATCCGTTAAAGTGGTTCCCATTGCATTACAAGGCCTATGGGGAAGTTACTTTAGTCGCGAAGGTGGTAAGGCCATACTGAAAATACCAAAACGATTTTGGTCAAAAGTCACTGTTGTTGCCGGTGACTCCATGTCGACAAGTAATGCCAATAGCCAACTACTGCATGATCAAGTATCACAGCTGCGTGACAACCTTGGTTAATATTAATTGGTTAATGCAGATTGCTTAAATAGATCGTGGCAACTCTGCGAGAGCAGTGGAAACAAAAAATCGCCCGCCACTTGGCTTACCTAGAAAACACAAACAAGAAAGGCGCTATCATAGCGCCTTTCTTGTCTCTGCCTGACACCTATCATTTTATAGCAATGTCTCTAACCATTGCTTTAGCTGTAAACGTGATACCTTAATACCTCGCCCACGAAGGTGTTCAGGGAAAGTAAAGTAGCTTACAGGCCTTTTAAAACTTGTTACCTGTTCTGCCATAAACAGCTCTAACTCAGCCACTAGGCCAACATCTAGCGGTAATGCCGTTGTTATAATAGCAATGGGGCGCTGACCATATTCATCGTCTTCACGCGGCAAGACAAACGCTTGTTCGATTTTAGGGTGAGTTAACAGCACCTTCTCTATCGCCTCGGGCTGTATATTTTCGCCACCAGAGATAAACATGTTGTCCGCACGGCCAAGAATAAACAGTTCATCATTTTGCCATTCACCCAGATCGCCAGTACTAAACCATGCATTGTCTGTAGCAGGAAAAATCATTTGATTACGGTAATAGCCTAAACATAAGCTCGCACCACGCACAAAGATCTCACCCTCTTTAACCAGCAACTCTCGATGCGGGATCACATGCCCAACCCCACTACTTACATCGGCACGTTTCACTGTTACTGTCGATGCCATTTCAGTCATGCCGTAACCACACCAGCAAGCAATACCCGCTAGCTCCGCCTGCTCTGTCAACGTAGGTGGGATCACCGCACCACCGAGTAACACTTCCTTTAGCTGATGCTGGGCAGTATCCGTTAACGTCACGGTAAGTAAACGTTGCAACTGCGTCGGAACAAGCGATGCGTGGGTAACTTGCTGCAGCTCTTCCGAGAAATCTGATGCTTTAGGGATCACAATACAAGCGCCGCGGTACAGCCAACGCCATACAATGGCCATGCCTGAAACATGAAATAAAGGCAGCGATAATAACCATGAATCATCTGCAGTGAAATTCATCAGGCTCAGCAATCCATCTGCACTCGCCAAATGCTGCTCTGCCGTGTGTACAACCGCTTTAGGTAACCCAGTCGAACCAGATGTTAACGTATAAGTCACAGCACGTGATGGTTGCCAAGTTACAGGTACGAGGCGGGGCTGAATAGCGGGTAACAAACGTAATATTTGGCCAGTATTCACCAAAGCTGGTGTTTGCTCTTGCAACGACGGAAGAAAAGTCGATTTCGGAGGTAGCCAAATAGCTTGTGGTTTTAGTTCATCAAGAATGTCATTTAACTCAACATCTGAGAATCTTGGATTCAAACCAACATAACGTGCCCCGATCCTGATCGTTGCTAAAAACAACCAGACCAACTGCACCGAATTAGGCGCAATCGCTGCGACTAACTGGTCACGCTTTACACCTTGTTCGATTAAGCCTTGTGCGTACTCTTCGATACGCTCGGACACTTCATGCCAGCTAAAGCTTTGTTCTCCAAACGACAAAGCGGCCGCTGACGGCCGCTCTGTTGCCCAATGTTGCCAGGGCCATGTGGAGAAGTGTGTTGTTACTTCTGCCATACCACCTCGAGTGCTGAAAGAGGTATCACCGGTAAATCACAATCCGGCCATACCGACTCTAATTGTGCTTTAAATAATTGCATGGTATCTAATCCTGGGATCACCGCTGGCGTTTGCCATTGCGATAAACGCGCAAGTTGGTTTAGACCTAGGCTTGATTCCATGCTCGAACTAATTATCGCGGTCAAACCAACGGCATGAGCTTGTTCAACTAACGAGATACAACGAGCAACAGAACCAACAAGCGTTGGTTTAATCACAATCGCAACCACGCCGTCTTCAGCTTTAACTTCAAAGCCTTCATCACGTACGGTTTCATCCCACGCAATGCTAATGCCGGTTTCTTTCGCAAATGCCAAACTATCAGCTGGCGTCATGCAGGGTTCTTCAAGGAAAGCGATACCAGCGCGATGCTCTGGTTTTACATATTTCGCAAACTGCTGAGCTTTGATTGGCGTCCATTTGCGGTTCGCATCTAAACGCAGTTTTACATCAGGAATCGCTTCAATAAACATGTTTGCTACGATGCCATCACGCACCGCTTCATACATACCTACTTTAATTTTAGCTATTTTTTCACCCGGCATTTGGTTTAGTTGTTCAACCAAGTCATCAGGGTCACCAGAACACAGTGGCGCAACTAAATAATTACCTTCCGCTGGAAGTCCATCTGCCAACTCTAATTCAGCCACGCTTAAACCAAACGCAACAGATGGGTAGGTATCATTCAAGTCAAATGCAGCATCTTCGCTTGCAATCCAGCTTTCAAGTTGCTGTTGGGCTTGCTCACCCGCTTGTGCCGCGGTTTCATTGCTAAATTCAGGTAAAGGGGCAATCTCACCAAAAGCCACTTTGTCACCATCACGTAATTCAACAACCCAACCTTCACGAGTCACTAAACGCTGAGAGCGTAAAATCACCCCTGAATCCATAGGTAGCTCATAACGATATAATTTTGCACTTCTCATATCGGCAGCCTTATGGGTTACGTTTGAACTTGCTGAAGTCTGGACGACGCTTCTCATTAAATGAGTTACGACCTTCTTGGCCTTCTTCTGTCATATAGAACATCATGGTTGCGTTACCCGCAAGCTCTTGAAGACCCGCTTGACCATCACAGTCTGCGTTTAGCGCCGATTTCAAGCAACGTAATGCCATTGGGCTATGTTGTAGTGTTTCACGACACCAGCGAACAGTTTCACGCTCAAGTTCTGCATAAGGAACAACGTGGTTTACTAAGCCCATATCCAATGCTTCTTGTGCATCGTAGAAACGGCAAAGGAACCAAATTTCGCGCGCTTTTTTCTGGCCCACGATACGAGCCATGTAAGATGCACCCCAACCGCCATCAAATGAACCGACTTTAGGGCCAGTTTGACCGAACTGCGCGTTATCAGCAGCAATCGTTAAATCACACATCATGTGTAAGACATGACCACCGCCAACAGCGTAACCCGCCACTGCTGCAATCACAGGCTTAGGGCAAGTACGAATTTGGCGTTGAAAATCCAATACGTTTAGGTGGTGAGTGCCGTCACTGTCACGGTAACCGCCGTAATCGCCACGGATCTTCTGATCACCGCCAGAACAGAATGCATCTTCACCCTGACCAGTCAGTACAATCACACCTACATTTTCATCGTAACGTGCGTTTGCTAGTGCATCGATCATTTCTTTGACCGTTTGCGGACGAAATGCATTACGTACTTGTGGGCGGTTGATGGTGATTTTTGCGATACCATCCGCTGATTTTTCAAAAAGAATATCTTCGTAACCTTCAGAGCAATCAGCCCATTCAGCCGGTGCATACAATTCTTCTTCTGTCAGACCTACAGTTCTAGCCATGATGTTTTCCTAATCTTTTTTAACTGCGTTGTGAAAGTGAAAGCACTCAACAACGTTTAACAAACTCTTGGACGCACTCACTAAACGCATAAGGTCGCTCAATGTGTACATTATGCCCCGCACCTGCCACAGCAATATTTTCTATTGCTGATGCTTGTGCCAAGCGTTTAAATTTTTCATCGTGCTCACCGTAAATATAACAGTGAGGCACTGTGAGCTTTTGTAGCTCAGGCAATAACTCGGGTTGCTTTGATAACGACGTCGCCATCATCATACTTGCAATATCAGCACCAAGGTTATCACTGCGTTTTGTGATCAAACCTTGTCTTTGGTCATGATCCAGTGATGAAAATACCGCTTGCTGATACCAATCGGTTAAAACCTGATGCATCGGCTCATGAGCGAAACGATGCGCCCATTTTTCATCATTTGCAAATCTTGTAGCACGTTCTGTCTGCGGTAACCCAAAATGGCCACCTTCAATCACCAAGCCTTTGAGTTTTGGTTGATTGTTAAACGCTGATTCAGCGCTATTCACGACAACTGTTTGCTTATTTGTAAAGTCATCTACCGCATGGTACATGGCTAAACGAGCACCCAGCGAGTAACCAATCAAAACGTAATCCTTGATCCCACGATGAGCTAACGTGCGTTTTATCGCAGTATTTGCCTGTGGGAAATCAGCCACAGAAACACAATGGCTCTGGCCATGCCCCGGTAAATCAAGGGTAATACAGTGAAAAGATGATGCTAAAGAATCAACTACAACACGCCAATCTTGACCGCTTCCCAATAGCCCATGCAGAAAGACCAAGGTAGGTTTACTCTGCAACAAGGCTAGGTCATTGGGGTAATAACTCTCAGAGTAGAGAGGCATTTTTCACCTCAGCAAAAAGGGCTTTTAAGGCTTCGCCAGCTTCACCTGCGGGCGTTTTCACTTCAATTAACGTCGTCCCTGTATGTGCTAAACCTTGACGAACCGCATCTTCAGTTTGCGATAAGCTTTGCGGACAAACATAGTTCAAGCCAAACATTGCAGCCGCATGCTGAAAATTAAGCCCATGTGGCATGCGGTAGAAGTCATCACGCTGATCGCTGGGAACAGGCAGCAAATCAAAAATCCCACCGCCATCATTATTCGTCACTATCACCACCATAGGTGTCGATGGTGCACGCAATAACGCCAGTGAGTTCAAATCATAAAGCAAAGACGTATCACCCAAAAGCGCAATTAACGGCACTTGTCGTGCGCGTTGTATGCCCGCAGCCGTTGCAATCAAACCATCAATACCCGATGCTCCACGATTAGCAAAGGTAACCGCAGTAGGCAAGCTGCCACACATATCAAGTAAACGAACAATAAGGCTATTACCCAAAAACCATTCAGTTTCTACATTGACCCAGCAAGGCAAGTGGTAAGCAAGGCTTAACTCGCTAAGCTGATCAGTCTGCGACTGTAATAACCCTTGATACTCGGAATTCGCACTCTCTAGCGCCTTCCCCCACCCTCTATAAGCAGGTTGTTCCGCGATCTCAGCGAAGCGCAGCAACGCCTGTTCAGCCCATTGTAGACAATTAGCTTGAATGCGCACCCCACGACGGTGAGAAGCATCTAACCGACCAGTAGAAGCATCGACTAGCCAATAATGAGACCAAGTGTTCGCCGCTATAAATTGGCCCAATCGCTTCGAAACAAGACGAGCTCCAAATTGCAGCAAGGTATCGGCTTGCGAAATAAGCTGCTGACACGCTTCATTTTGCAACCATACATCAAAACCTTGGTATGCCGAGCTTCCACCACTTTGGGGATCAGCCAATAATGGCCACCCTAACTGCTCCGCTAAAGCTTCAACCGCTGAAAACGCATGAGGCGATAACTTACCCGCAATAATAACGCCGCGGCCATGATGGATTTCAGCCCATTGCTGGGGGTCGATAGCAGGCAAAGCCGATGACGTCCCTAACTGAAAGGTCAGATAAGGCATCTTGTCTAGTTGCCACTCAGCAACTGGCGCAAGGTACTCGTTAAATGCGTGAAGTTCGCCGTATAAAGGCTCGGGATAATGGCAATTGAAATGCACAGCGCCACCAAGTAGTACTTGTTGATGCATGGCTTCATCTAACGTTGTTAATAACCATGCCGCAGGCACATCAAGGCTGGGAGAAGGAATGTCGTGATAAGCGGTAACATGAGAGGAGAAAATCCCCGCTTGGACAATCGCTTGATTCGCCCCACAAGCGATCAATTCTGCGGGACGGTCAGAAGTCAGTAAAACCAACTTTTCACCCGTTAGGCCCGCCTCTGCAACAGCAGGTAATAAGTTCGCGACAGCCGTTCCTGAAGTCACGATAACAGCAACGGGTAAGTCATTGGCTTTCGCTAACCCAAGTGCTAAGAAGCCTAAACCACGCTCATCAAAATGTGTGTGGATAGTCAGATTCGGGTGATTTGCCGCCGCTAGTGTTAGTGGTGTTGAGCGAGATCCTGGTGCAATACAAACATCTCGAACACCTAAACGGCTTAGCTCTTCAAGCATCAAGTCAGCCCAACATTGATTAAGGGCTGCTCGGTAGGTAGTTGAAGGCATTAAAGGTTGCGTCATGCCGACTGGCGCTCCATTTCCGTTTCATTGCTATTTAGCAAGCTACACAGCGTCGACGTTTTGCGATCCAGCTCTTTCCATTCACTGTCTGCGGTTGACCCCGGAACAATACCCGCGCCAGCAAATAAGTGAATTTCCTCTCCCATGATCAAAGCGCTGCGAATAGCGACACAGAATTCACTGCGTTGACGGCTTAAGAAGCCAACTGCACCGCTATACCAACCACGAGCAAACGGCTCATGTGTGGAAATAAAATCTAACGCTTTATCACGTGGCAAGCCTGCAATAGCTGCGGTCGGTTGCAAGTTATCTAATAGATCAGCGTTATAAATTTGGTCTTTTAACTGACCTCCAATACGACGCTTTAAGTGCTGCACTTTTCGTAGACGTACCAGCTCTGGGGTTTTAGCCACATCAAGATCATGACAACAGGTATTTAAGCGACTGACAATGTCATCAACCACTAACCGATTTTCATAGCGGTTTTTACTGTCATCGAGCAACCACTGCGCCAAGCGACCATCTTCCGCTTCATTAGCACCGCGCCCTATCGTGCCCGCCAAAGCCTCGGTTTTAATATCGAGGTGGTGGCGCATAAACAATCGCTCTGGTGTTGAACCAATAAAACAATGCTTAGCATCAAGGGCCATCATAAAATGGAAGCTATTGGTATTACTGCTTCGGCTCGCTTTCAGTAACTGTGCAGGGGAAACTGGCGTATCTAATTTAAGCGTGGTACGGCGGGCCAATACGACTTTTTCAAATACTTTTTGTGAAATAGCATCTAAGGCATCACCAATCATGTTTGACCAGCCCGTAAAATCAGGCGCATGAGTGCGACCAATCACATTCGAGCGAATTTGGCTAATCGGTGGTGTCGAATTGGTTAGTTTATTCAGGGCTGCGATCAACTGCTCTCGCACTGTCGAACCTTCAGATAAATTCACCGCCAAATGCCAGCTGTTATCCATACGGATCACTTCACATTGCGGTAAAAAGAAAAATGAAGATAAACAACGACGATTACGATCCGTGCGACCATCAAATGAACGCCCTCCCCACACGCGTTGATCGTCAGCTAAGATTTTCTCGGCGACCAAGGGGTCTGTAAATGTCTTGATTTGACCAAGAGCCACCACTTCTTCACGGCTATCTCGCGATTGCCAATAAAACTTTGGAAAAAGAGGCTGGGCATCCATCCAGTCAATAAGATCAGTGTTTGTCGGTAAATTCATCTTTACCATCAAACGCTGAGTTGATTTTGAAGCGTGTTGAATCTTTTGGATTAATTGCTCAACAGCAGTTTGTAACGCGGTCAAGGTAACCTCACTCAGCTCTCTAGCACCTTCCGGCTCATCCCTGGCTGATTGTTAGTGCGCCTATCACTGGACACAAATTCTACCTTCGCTATACCAGAATTTTATGCCAATACAAAAAGCATTCGCACAGTAAATAGGTATAACCATAAATTAGTACGTCATTCTATCGCACTAATCCCAATCTGACTAATAAAGTCATTACTCAACATGAGTTTTCATATCTGATCATAAACCGTCATCCCCTACCCCAGTTTATTCTCGCGTTGAAATCGCACAAAAAGACCAGTTGATATCACTGGCTAAAACAGAATTTAATAACAGAAAAAACTATTTTGCCTGATTATTTTCTGCAAGGT
>NZ_NOIF01000050.1 GCF_002265265.1 Photobacterium sanguinicancri | reverse complement strand
TTTTTTGTCTGGCTTTATTTCCATGTGGAATAATTCATCCATTTGTCCCCTGATTGTACCAGTAAAATTATGTTTCTATCTTTTTGAAAACAAGATATCGTGAAAATCGAAACAAACACTATTTTTAATTTTGTTCTTAAAACCAGCTTAATAATCATTCCCTTGCTAGATTGCGGCATACTTTCAGGCTGTTTGTAGGTGGTGGTTATTCAAATGAAGAATTCCAATAACAATTAATAATAAAGGGATACTGTGCGCTTTACTGAAGATAAGATTGAAAACCTATCTCAAGCTATCAGCGATGAGCAATTTTGTGGTACTTACCTTAAATCTGAAAGACAAGTATTCAGACCTTTAAGGAATGAGTTTAACCTCGCACAAACATCTCAACGTCAGCTGATTCAAACACCAGATCCAACTGAGGTTGATGCATTACAAGAAAGCAACTTACAAAATTGGTCAGTCCTGTCAGATAGTCTCTTTGACGTTTTTAAAACATCTTCGCGAGACGTTGAGTTAGCCTCATGGATGCTTACTGCACAAATCATTATCGATCCCAGCATAAATACAGCTAGTCACTTTAGTTCTTGGTTTAAATTCTTGGTAGAGGATCATTGGCCTGTCCTTCATCCAATTTTACCGGATGGGAAGATTAAGGCATCGGATGACTTTGCTAAGCAAAAAGAAATAGCAGAATTTAAGTTAAAGGCGTTTGTTCAATTAGTCGGTGAGTCGGAAGATAGCTCGTTACTTTATTCGCCACTACTCATGTTGCCATTAATTAGTGATTTAGATTACTCACGTTATTTAAGTGAAGAACGCAAAGGCAACCTTGCAGAGGTCAGACAAACTTACCAAAGCATTGCGATGAGTAATCGTAGTCAAGTTTCGACATTGGTCAATAATTTGGCGTCTTTGCGTACAAACCTAGCAGGTATAGAAGCGGTTGTTAAAAAGCATTGCCAAGAGTTTTTACTGCCGGCACCTAGTTTCCAATTTGTATTGGGGCTATTGGGTAAGTTACTTCATGTGGTTGAGTATATTTCGGCGATCAAGCCTGAATCAGACGCGCAAACTGCACCTGTGAATGAAGCAACGCAAGTTGAAGAAGCAACCATGCCGAATAATAACGATGGGGCAGACACTGCGATGACGATTGTAAACTCTGACTCAGTTGCTGTTGTTGCATCGGCTCAGACTGTCACACCAGTGTCATTTACTACGGTTGCAAATGCTCAAGTACAAAACCGTGATCAAGCATTTTATCAAATGCGTGAACTTGCTGAGTTTTTCAAAAAAACAGAGCCACATAGCCCAGTTTCATACTTGTTAGAGAAAGCGATTCGGTGGGGATATCTATCTCTGCCTGAGCTGATGAGTGAGCTGCTTTCCGATCAACAAGACACGATTAATCGCGTATTCAATTTATCTGGTTTGGACGAAGACGGCCAAACACATTTACCTGAGCGACAAAAGGTTCAACCTTCGGCCACAGTGATGACGGCAGTTACGCCAGTACCTGTTGAGCCAAGTTCGCCTGTTGTGCAGGAAGAGCCGGAAAAAGAACAACAAAAGGAACAGGAAGTAACGTCCAACAGCGACTCGCTGTGGTAATCGACCTGTATTTAAACATAAAAGAAGAGAGGAAATATTATGGCGAGCATCTATATGCGCGTAGAAGGTGTAAAGGTTGAGGGCGGCGCAACGGTTGAAGGTTTACCAAAAGACGGTTGGTTCGCTCTAAATTCATACAGCTGGGGCGCAGTGCGTCAAGTAGCGATGGACATCGGTAACGGCAACAATGCTGATTCAGGCATGGTTGCGATGAGCGAAGTAAACATCACGAAAGAAGTTGATGGCGCATCTGAAGATCTATTGTCTTTCCTATTCAGCCCTGGCGCAGAAGGTAAAGACATCGATATCGTATTTACTAAGCCTGCACGCGATGGTTCTGGTGCTGAGATTTACTTCCAAGTTGGTCTGAAAAAAGCACGTCTAGTTTCTTACAACGTAAGTGGTAGTGATGGTTCTCAACCATTTGAAAGCATTTCACTTTCTTACATTCAGCTTGATCAGAAGCATAAGCATGAAGCTGACGGCGGTAAGATGGTTGACGGCGGTCTAGTTTCTTACCATGTACCGCAAGGCAAACTTCTGTCTGGCGCTAAATAATCGTCCTTAATGCGCTACAGCAATGTAGCGCATTAAACCCATTGATTATTTTTGAATATTTATAGGTAGGGAAGTATGGCTCTCAACTCGCAACATAAGCGTGTAAGCAAAAACCGCGTAAGCATTACTTACGATGTAGAAACTAATGGCGCAACAGAAACAAAAGAACTGCCTTTTGTTGTTGGTGTTATTGGTGATTTTTCTGGTCACAAGCCAGAAAGTGAAAAAGTAGACCTAGAAGAACGTGAGTTTACTGGTGTTGATAAAGACAACTTCGACACAGTGATGGGCCAAATTAACCCAAGTCTGTCTTACAAAGTAGATAACAAATTGGCGAACGATGATAGCCAATTTGAAGTAAATATTTCACTGCAATCAATGAAAGATTTCCACCCAGAAAACCTGGTTGAGCAAATTGATCCTCTTAAGCAGTTAGTTGAAACACGTAATCAACTAAAAGTACTACTAAGCAAAGCTGATCGTTCTCGCGATTTAGAGCGCTTGCTAAAAGAAGTACTGCAAAGCACAGATGCGATTCAACACCTAGCAGAAGAACTAGGTGTTAAAGGTGGGGAGGAAGAATAATGACGACTGAACAACAAGCAGCACCACAAGCAGAAGCGGCTGAAGGTGAACTAAACTTCCTTGATCGTGCTATTTCAGCAACGACACAAACACCAGCAGATACGACAAAAGAACTGTTGTCTGTGCTAACGTCTCAAGTACTTGAAGGTACAGTGACTTGGGATAAAAACCTTACACTGACTATCGAGAAAGCGATCGCAGCGCTTGACGTGAAGATCTCTGAACAGCTTTCTACGGTAATGAAAAACCCAGATTTCCAGAAACTGGAAGGGACTTGGTTAGGTCTTCAAAAACTCGTTAAGAATAGCGAACTTGGCCCTGATCTAAAAATCAAGCTAGCTGATTACACAAAAGATGAGCTACTAGAGCAGTTTGAAGATGCGCCAGCAATCGATCGTAGCCGCTTCTTCACTATGGTTTACCAAGAAGAATTCGGTACAGCGGGTGGCCAACCTTACGGTGCGCTAATTGGCGATTACGAGTTTGGTTACGGCGACGAAGATGTTGCGCTACTTCGCTACATGGGTGAAGTGGCTGCCGCGTCGCATTCTCCATTTGTTGCCGCTGCCAACGCAAGCATGTTTGATTTCGATTCTTTCGAAACATTCTCTGAAGGTAAGCCTGTTGCTGCTGGTTTTGATTCGCCAGCATACGCAAGCTGGAATGCATTCCGTGCAAGCGATGATTCACGTTACGTTGCTCTTACGCTACCAAAAACAATTGCGCGTCTTCCTTATGGCCAAGCAACTGTAAAAGTAAGTTCTTTTGAATTTGAAGAGCTTTCTCAGGATGTAAACGGCAATGCTGTACCTGAATCACAAGATGATTTCGTATGGAGCAACGCAGCATACGAATACGGCCTGCTACTGACTCAAGCTTATACTCAATTTGGTTGGTGTACGGCTATCCGTGGTACAGATAACGGCGGTAAAGTAGAAAACCTATCTAACTTTACTTACTACACGCCAGCTGGCGATCTTGTTCAGCAATGTCCGTCAGAAGTTAACCTAACTGATGAGCGTGAAAAAGAGCTGAGTGATCTTGGCTTCCTACCTCTTGTTCACTACAAAAACACCAACTATGCCGTGTTTATGGGTGCCCAAACAACGCATAAACCAAAAACGTATACAGATCCAGATGCTACGGCTAATGCTGCAATTTCTGCTCGCCTGCCATACACAATGGCAAGTAGCCGTATCGCGCAGTACTTAAAAGTAATGGGTCGTGACCGCGTTGGTTCAAACCTTGATCCTGCCAACATCGAGAAAGAGCTAAGCGATTGGATTCACCAGTATGTGAACCCTAATGCGATTGGTAACGAAGCAAAATCAACACACCCACTTGTTGAAGCTAAGGTTAGCGTTGAAGAGCAAGCCGGCCGTCCAGGTTGTTACTCTGCAGTAGCATACCTACGCCCTTGGTTACAAATGGAAGAGTTAACATCATCACTACGCATGGTAGCTAACATTCCAGGCTAACGAATATTTCCGAGGGGAGGTTTCTTCCCTCGGTTTGAGGTTTTTATGACAACATCAACTCCAACATCATCCGCCAGCATCTTACAAGATGTAGGGCTTTGGCGAATGCTGTTAGACAATGCCAAACAGCAAAATATTTCAGGGTTTAAAGCACTACTGAGCAAAGTAATTTGTCAGCTAGATGGACTATTAAGTGATCAGCTTTCGGCCGTTATTCAAGATCCTGCATTCAAACAACTTGAAGCAAGCTGGACCAATGTACAAAACCTGACGTTTCTACCTGTTTCTACTCGTCGAGTTAAAATCAAACTCATTGATGTGAGTTGGCCTGAGTTATCGGCTGATCTAAATCAGTCCTTTGATCTTTCGCATAGTGCGCTTTATAAAAAAGTCTATTCAAAAGAACTTGATACCGCTGGTGGGCAGCCATTTGGGCTACTGGTTGCGGATCGTCTTGTTCAGTTCGATTTGGACGAAGAAGCAACATTTGATGATTTATATACATTGCAATTACTGGCGGATCTGGGCGAACGCTCGCTATGCCCAATAGCGCTGGGTTTGGATCAATACTTCTTCGGTGATGAACCCGCACGCTTGGTCCACGATCAAGCGAGAATAAAACGTATTTTGACCAGCTTAGATTTCCAGAGTTGGCAATTATTACGCCAGCGTGGCTCAAGTCGTTTTTTAAATATTGTATTACCTGAATACCGTTTACGTTCACCTTATCAAGCTTACAAAGCGGGTTTCGTCTTTACCGAATTAGCTAACGATAGTTCAGTTCTGTGGGGTAATGCCGCCTATTTGTTAGCTGCAAATGTTATCCGAGAGTTTGATCGCATTAGCTGGTTTGGTTTTTTACGTGCGTATGAAGAATCAGGCAGTTATGGCGCAATTATTAATGCGCCAGCTTCTGTATCAGGGAATGCGCCAGCCACTGGCCAGTCGTCATCAAAGGACCCAATGTTGAATCGTGTTCGGCTATCGATAGATGCGCGGATCAATATTTACAGCGAGCACGATAGTTTCTGGTCGGAGCAAGGTCTTGTGCCGATCTCTAGTGTTTATTTAAGCGATCAAAATGGCTTCTTTAGCAATCAATCTGTGTGGCAGCCAACAGATGAAGCCAGTCGTGTAAATGGCATGCTGCAAACCAACCTGATGGCCTGTCGTTTTGCGCATTACATCAAAGCTCAAATCCGCGATCGTATTGGTAGTTTTGACAGTGCTGCAACTTGTGAGCGCGATTTAGAGCAGTGGCTTCAGAATTATATTAGCGGTGTTGACTATGGCGATGAGTCCATTATGGCTCGATACCCATTAAAGCAAGCCAGCGTGACATTCAAGCAAGACAGTTTTGATTCCACTAAGTACCGTTGTCAGATCCACCTCCAGCCTCAGTATCAGTATGAAATGTTAGATACTCATATTGTCCTGCTTACCGATGTGTCAGCACGTAAGCTCGGTGAGGTCGCAGAATGAGCCTATTAGCCAAAATGAAAGGAGAGTGGCATAACGATGTCGACAGTGTGCGTGATGCCATTATTGAAAACCTGTCATCGTTACTCTCGTCACGGGCACCCATTTGGGGGGCAGAATCATTACTAATACAGAGTCGTGATTCTATTGCGACCTTTGGGATGGCCACCGCGATGCGCGCACAAAATCGAGCAAACAGTACTGTTGTGCTGCATGAAATTAAGCACTTAATTCAAGTGTTCGAGCCTCGTTTAAAACATGTTGATATCGAGCTAGATGAAGCCTCTATCGATACCAATAAGCTTAAGTTCCGAATTGAAGGCTCAGTCACCACAGATTTTGGTGAAGATGTTGTTGTTTTTGACTCGAGTTTAGATTTTACCACCAGCAGTTTAGATGTAAGGAAGACCAACCTTGTCTGAGTCATTACTTAATTATTTCGAACAAGAGTTAGCCTTCATTCGCAAAGATGCTGGTTATTTCGCACGCCGCCACCCTGGTGTCGCGAAAACGTTAGGCATAAATGGTGATGGGATTGACGATCCTCAAGTGACCCGTTTGATTGAAAGCTTTGCATTTATGAATGCCAAGCTCCAACAGCGTTTGGATGATAACTACCCACAGTTAACCGACAGCCTATTGCAGCTGCTCTTTCCTCATTTTACGCGCCCAATTCCGTCGTACAGCTTAGTAAAAATGCAGCCCCATGAGGAAGTTGCAGCGCGATACACATTACCTAAAGGCACACATTTAGGTATTGCAGAGAGCGACTCTGATACTGCTATTTATAGAACGTGCCAAGATGTGGATTTATATCCAATTGCACTTAAATCAGCACAGGTATCTATTGCGCCTTTTGATATTGCTAAGCCGAAAAGTGTTAAGCAAGCGAAAGCTATGTTGGAGCTGGAGCTAGAAACAACGGATCCCACGTTACTCTTCTCCGATTTAGCGTTAGACGTGCTACCTATTTTCTTGCGCGGTGAAACGGCATCGGTGTTGCGTCTTTATGATTACCTGTTCGCCGGTACCAACCAAGTGTGTATCAGATTGGATGACACTTTTATTGAGCTTGGGGTGGATGCGTTGTCACCAGTGGGTTTTGACGCTAGTGATTATGTCTTGCCATATAGCGTTCGTAGCTTTGGTGGATTTAAATTGCTTACGGAGTTCTTCATGTTCTCTGAACGCTTCCATGCAATGAAAGTGAATATGGCGGGTGCATTGTCAGCGGTAAAGCAAAGCACCATGAAGATTGTGATTTTCATGGATGACATGCCGATTGAGCTGGCACGTAGTCTAGGACTAGAAAACTTCCACTTGTTTTGTGCGCCAATCATTAACTTGCAATCGTTAACGGCCGATCCGATGAAAGTTGATTTTAGCCAAGGCCAATATCCCATTATTTTGGATGTGGGTGGGCAAGATCAACTCCAAGTATTCTCGGTGGATAGCGTGTTAGACGTGACCGAGCAACAAGTGAAAACCGTGCCTTCTTTGTATGGTGAAAAATTTCGAGGTGCAGAGATAGGCTTACGTTGGCAACTTAAGCAAGCGTGGAACGCTGAAGATCGTCAGTTAGATAGTTACCTACGTGTTGCCGATCTTGAGCATATTAGCGCGAATGGAAGCGCACATACCTTGCTGATTAATGCCACGTGTTCCAACGGTGATTTATCGAATCAATTGTCTGTGAGTAGTGATATTCATTGTCATGATTCGATTTCATTACCTGCTGATATTTCGCTGCTAAGAAGACCAAAACCCCAAGTGCGTATTAAAGCGACAGAGCAAGATGCATGGCCATTATTGGCGCATTTGCACTTCAATTATCAAGCCATTTTTGGTGCTGATGAGCCTGTTGCTGCGCTTAAAGCCATGCTGAATTTATACAACCATAATGAGAGTTCTCAAAACTCAGCGTATGTTGAAGCCATTGTAAAGCTCGCACAAGAGCAAGTCGTTGCCCCAATCCGTATTTCAGGCAAAAGCTGTTTTGCCAGTGGGACGCGTATTTATATCACCCTAAACGGTAAAGCACTTGGTGGCGGCGTTGAGCTGTTATCACAGCTGCTTGATCAGTTCTTTGCGTACTTTGCTGGCTTCAACAGTTTCACACAAGTGGTGATCTTGCTTGACGGCAGAGAAGGGGAGCACCGCGTATTTCCAAGGAGGTCAGGATGCAAAAATCTGCTCTGACTTTGTTGCGAGAAACGCCTTACTCATTTGGGTTATCTCAGGCTGTTCAGCTAATCAAGCACCAAGCGGCACAATTGGGGCAGCGTCCATCTGTTCGCTTTTCATCTTGTACGTTACCCGCTTATCAGCAATCGGACATTGTTGATGTTGAGCTTGAAGGGGCAAATCAGTGGCTACTGACCTGTGATTTACCGTCACTATCAGGCAGTCAAGGCGTGATGCCGCGTCATATCTATATTGAGGCGTTGAAAGAAGAGTTCGAGCAAGGAAACAGTGCGTTAATCGATTTCTTCGATGGTTTTAGTAACCGTCATTACCGTCTTCATAGCCAGACTGAAATAAAGCACAACTTGGCACTACAGGCTGAAGAAGAACACTTTAGTTGGAATCGCCATGACGTCGCTTTAAGCCAAATGTTGGCCAATTTAAGTGGTGATTTAGGCAACAATTCAACGTTATCTAGCCGTCATCTAGTGCAATACAGCGGTGTCATGGGACTCAAGTTGTCGTGCTTAGACACCTTAGGCGAACTGCTTACCGATTATTTCGAGTATGAGTTCGAGGTCTGTTACGGCGAGGTCGAGCACCAGCCATTACTGCCTTGCTGCATTACTAAGTTAGGGAAGTCCGGACAAAATAACCAATTAGGTTTTGACGCCTTAGTTGGTAAAAGTGCCGTGACAGCTTTCCAGCAGTTGGTCGTAACAGTGTTACCTAACAGCAAAGAGTTTACGCAGATAAGAAACGACGAACATTTGGTTGAGGCGATCGATGGTTTTGTCCGCCACTACATGGGATCGGATATTAAATTGAAGCTGATGATGAAAGTGTGTGGGCGTTTCCTTCCTGGATTACAGCTTTCCAGCAAAGAAGGTACGGATATTCGCTTGGCTCAATCGACATGGCTTGCACCTAAACAATTAAAACAACATTACGTGGTAATGCCACTCAAACATAACAGGAACACAGCATGATCAACGTTGAATTACAAAGTTTGGTCAAACGATTAACCCCACCACTGAAAAGTGCGCTAGAAATGGCGGCGGGTGATTGTATGGCAAGGACACATTTTAGCATTGAGTCTGAGCATTGGTTTTATCAGTTGATGAGCGATGCTGATAGTGGCTGGAAAGCACTCGTTCAACAAAGCAATATTGATAATGAACAGATCATCCAAGGGTTAACACGCTATTTTAACAGCCTTTCTCGTGGAAACGACAGTGCACCATCATTGTCGCCATCTTTGGTTGAGTTATTAAAAGACTGTTGGTTATTAGCATCGCTGAACCACAGTAATGTAAGTGTTAATGGTTACCATGTGCTGATGGTATTGAAGCAGCGCATTGATTTGGGCGGCTATAACGGCGAACTTGCTGCATGGCTGAATACTGTTTCGATGGAATCATTGAAACAGCATGCAGCAAAAACAGCGGTATCAGCAAGCGCTCAAATAGATCACCAAACAGAGCAAAGCTTTGGTGGGGAAGTAAGTACTGCGGCGCTAGATAAGTATACTCATAACTTAACGGAAGCAGCCCGCTCTGGAAAGCTGGACCCTATTTCTGGCCGTAACCCCGAAATCCGTAAATCAATCGATATTCTATGTCGCCGTCGTCAAAATAGCCCAATTTTAGTGGGTGACCCTGGTGTCGGCAAAACCGCAATTGTTGAAGGATTAGCGCAACAAATTATCGACGGTAACGTTCCACCATCATTGATTGATGTTGAGTTACGTACGCTTGATCTATCGTTGCTTCAAGCAGGGGCAAGCATAAAAGGTGAATTTGAAAATCGCCTAAAAGATGTATTGGCAGAAGTGAAGCAATCACCGCGTCCAATTATTGTCTTTATTGACGAAGCGCACACCTTAATTGGTGCAGGTGGTACAGCGGGCCAAAACGATGCTGCAAACATATTAAAACCAGCACTGGCTCGTGGTGAGTTCAGAACCATTGCTGCGACCACTTGGGCCGAGTACAAGCAGTACTTTGAAACAGATGCCGCATTGACGCGTCGATTCCAACTGGTTGCTATTAATGAGCCTAATGAAAAAGATGCCATTCAAATGTTGCGTGGTGTTTCAAAAGGGCTGCAAAAGCACCATAAAGTCACCATTTTAGAAGAAGCACTAGAAGCAGCAGTGAAGCTATCGGTTCGCTTTCTACCAGAACGCCAATTACCTGATAAAGCGATCAGCTTACTCGATACTGCGTGTTCGCGTATTGGCCTGAGCCAAAGTGCATTGCCACAAAAGTTAGATAACCTTGCCGAACAAATTCGCTATGCGAAAAGCGAGCAAACGTCCTGTGCACATGAACATGCGATGTTAGCAAATGGTACTGACAAGCTTGAGGCTATACAGGCGACAATTGAAGTGCTTGAGGCTGAATACTCAGAACTTGAGTCATGCTGGAATACTGAAAAAGACCTTGTGAATCAGATTGTAGAGCTACAAGGCATTATTTCTGAACGCTTCAGTGCTGGCGAGGAGGTTGCTAACAGCCAAGAGCAGAAAAAATTAGCAACCTTGATGGCTGAATTGAGCCTGCAGCAGGGTGAGGCACCGCTTGTGATCCCACAAGTAGACAAGCAAACAATTGCGGAAGTGATTGCGCTATGGACAGGGATCCCTGTTGGAAACATGGTGAAAGACGAAGTTGAGCGTTTGCTGAATATCGAGTCAGAAATTGGTCAGCGTGTGATTGGCCAAAAAGCACCGATAGAAGAGATTTCAAAAGCGATCCGTATGTCGCGTGCTGGTCTGACAGATCCACGTAAACCTATTGGTGTCTTCCTTATGTGTGGCCCGAGCGGAGTGGGTAAAACAGAAACAGCACTTGCGCTAACTGACTTGTTATATGGTGGTGAGAAAAACATCACAACCATTAACATGACAGAGTTTAAAGAAGAGCACAAAATCTCGATGCTATTGGGATCGCCTGCTGGCTATGTTGGTTTTGGCAAAGGCGGTGTACTAACAGAAGCAGTACGTAAAAACCCTTACTCGGTACTGCTGCTGGATGAAATGGAGAAAGCTCACCCTGGGGTGCACGATCTTTTCTATCAGATTTTTGATAAAGGCACGATTTCAGACAGTGAAGGGCGTGAAATCGACTTTAGAAACACCATCATTATTATGACGTCGAATGCTGCTGATAGCGCTGTTGTTGATGCGTGTGAAATCGAACGTCCGAACATCCCTGAATTAACGCAAGCCATTTCCCCAGCTTTGCAGAATTTCTTCAAGCCTGCATTCATTGGTCGAACGACGGTTGTGCCTTACTTCCCGTTAAACCATGACGAGATGACAAAAATCGCCCGCTTATCACTAGGCCGAATTGAAAAACGTGTTCGTAGCCATTACGGCGCTAATTTCTCTTACAGCGAAGCGCTAATAGAGCACTTGATTGCCCAGAACCATTCTCCTGAAACGGGTGCTCGAGCTATTGAGCAGATAATTAACCGCACTTTAATGCCGGAACTTGCGACACAATGCATTGTTCGTTTGAGTGAAGGTTTGAATGTGGAAAACGTTGAAGTCGCTATTGAAAATAGTGTTGTAAGTATCTTTATTGAATAGTGTTTTTTAGTGTAAAACATAAAGGAGTATATTAATTATGCCTGAATTAGATATTGGAAAGCAGTTAAAAGCGGGTAAAGCCGATCCTATTATCGACCTTGCACTAGGCAGCGGTAAATTTACAGAATTAAACGGCCTGATAGATAAGCATGTCATTGATAAAGTCGAACAGAAAGCGATTATTCAAGAAACAAAGCAAAAGTTTTCTGCCAGTTTTAGCCGAGTAGCAGCTCAAAAGTTACAGGCTTTTGCATCACCTAAAATGTCGGATTCAGATAGCTTTATTAGTCATGAACGCCATAAGAGAGGTACGTATGGTGGTGGGGATTATCTGGACAATTCAGCCCACGCTTATGAATCTGCTACAAGTGGTAGATTGTATAAAGTCCGCCGTAAAATTGTAGATTTAGTGCGTGTGCAAAAGAAAAACCCAATTAAATACATAAAGTTACCCTTTACGCTTATTCCTGGTGGCGAGATCGCGGTTAAGTATACTTTTAAAGGGATTGAAGCTGCGGCTAAAGCGATGGGCAGCGCGAGAAAAGCGCGCAAACGTCAAAAATATGATGCCGCAAACTTAGATAGTTTGAGTGAAAGCCTTGGTGAGACGGAAGCACTAAGAAAAATTGCGAAATGGCATGCTAAAGATATTTCAGATCTTGGATTAAAGCTACAGCGGAATTTGGCGAAGTTAAAACAAGCGGCTGTTTTACTCGATAACCGTCAGGTGGTTTTAGAGCGCTTAATTGAAAATACATTCAATATTGATGGGCTTCATCATGATGAATTTCAAGAAAGCATGAAAATTAAAAAAGCACGTAATGATGTAGCTATGAGTTATCACGAAGTTAAGCATTACATTGATAAAATTCAGCAAATGAGTTTCGTTATGCAAGCAACTGCGGTTGATGTGACTGCACATATTACTTGTTTTGATGCTTACCTTGATGAAACCAAAGAATTGGTAGATTGGTCTTTTAATCACTAGTGATTAAATAAACCCAGCTATATCACTTAAGGGTTATTTCATCCTAATGACATATTAAAAATGGGACTGATTGGTAGCGGGGAATACTGAATCAGTCCCGGATGAACTTAAGTTTTTATCAACGAATAAATTGTGAGTTGAATTATGTTTGGTCGAAAGAAAAGTTACGATCTAGAAGACGCTAGAAATAGAAATCATATTTTAAGTAATGCAGGCATCGCAAGTGTCGGTACGCAGGGCACATATACACCGTTAGATCAGAAAAGCGGTGCCAAGGTGACTGCTCGCCAGAAAAAACTACCCAAGCAACAAGGTTTTACTAAGCAAAAAGCGATCGATGAAGCCAAAATTTATGGTGAAGTCGTTAATGACATGCGCGGTGATATCCTTGGTTTTGCAGGGGATTGGGCGAGTGCAACGAAAGACATCGTTGGCGCTGCTAAAGGCGAAGGTCTATATACCACAGGGAGTGGGATCGAGTTTGGTAGTGCGGGTGACATTATTGGCACTGTAAAACTGGGCTACGACATTCTTTCCGAGATCTATGAGTGGTCTGGTAAGCGTGATGCTAAAAAGTTGGAAGCTAACCCAATATTGTCACCAATGGATGCTAACTCGTACCAAAATACCAAAACGGCAGCGTACTTCAAGAAACGTTGCGCGAAGAAAATTGGTGGGGCGGCTGTATCATTTTCAGGTGGTGTGCTGTCTGGTGTGACGCATGTGAATGCGTTAGGGGCTGCACGTCATGGTCGTTCAGACGCAAAAACGATTGCTCATTTAGTGCGTCTAAACGAGTCACTGAGCCAATTTAAAGGCAAAGGGTTAACGTTAGAATATAAGCTTTGCGAGCTGATCATCGACTGTAAAAAGTTGAAGCTTGAATCTCAAACCGCAGCTCTAGCTACCGACTGTATTCCAGGAAACGTGATTACAGGTGCCGCTACTGCAGCGGCGGGCTTTATTCACGGTCAATCACTGGCATACCGTTTAAGCAAGTTAGCCCCAGCGATTGATAAAGTTGCAAAAATTCTTCACTACCGTGCATTCCACGAAATGAATATCGACTATGGCCTAGCAAATATGTTTGGCGAAGAAGAGTTGCCATTCGAATATAACGAGGAAACACCAGCGTTAAACATGGTACGCGAGCTGTTTGCACAAGCAGCAAAAATCGAAAAAGAACGCGTAATTGTCAACATCAAAGGGCATAAATTAAAAGTCGGCGGGGAACATTACCGTGCTGATAAGTTAATGCGTGAACCTGCGGGTTGGCTAACCATTGTCGATAAGTTAACCCTTATTTGATTGTTAAGAGTGGCTAATAACATTGATTAGCCACTAAGTTTTAGATTGAGATATTGAGTTTTAAATGAGTGTATTTAGCCGTAGTCAGCAAAAGTGGATTCGTGAGTTTTTAAGCATTGCTGTCGTTCATGGTGGTGAAAAATCTCAGCCTGAGAATTTCATTTATGAAAATTTGAGCCCGCGCTCTACCAAAACATACCAACCTGTCGCCTGTGATATTGCAGATGCACTATGTGAATCAGGTTTTAAGCACGTTTGTGTATTGCCAGAAAATATTGATTTACCCCGACGATTAAAAGAACTGAATATTGATCTAGTGGTGACCAATAGTGGTGGTTTACAAGGCTTTGACTCGATGTGCCACTTACCATCGATGTTGGAAATGCTGGGTGTTCCTTATGTCGGTCATTCACCGATGACAGCGGGTGTTTTAGATAATAAACACCTGTTTAAGCATGAAATTAATGCCGCCGGTATTCCAACGGCACCGTTTATTACTGTCGCGCTTGGGGAAGATATTCAGTCTATTGCTAACCAACAGAAGTTAGACAGTATGGAAGCAGAGTTCGGTTCGACATTTGTGGTGAAGCCTGTTTCTGGTCGCGCCTCTGTCCATGTATACCCTGTTTTTGATCGCGAACAGTTAAAACATAAGATCGAGCACGTGCAAGCTGCGACAAATAATACGGTGATGATCGAACCTTTCCTTTCTGGTCGTGAGTTTGTGGTTGCCGTTGCTGGGCCTGTTGTGTTCAAAAATGATGAACTAAGTAAACGCGAAGAGCCGTTGGCATTTTCAATCACTGAACGTGTACTACTTGAAGATGAACCAATCTTTACATCGATGGATGTTAAACCGATCACTGATGACCGTTTATTGAAAGTTGAAGATCCTGAGCTGCGTAAGCAATTGGCCGATTTGGGGATCAAAATCTTCAAGCAGCTTGGTCTACATACTTTGGTTCGTGTTGATTTACGCATGGATAATCAAGGTCAGCTATATGTACTTGAAACTAATCCTAAACCTGATTTGAAGCGTCCTGAAGGCAACAAACTCAGTATTGTTTGTCATGATATTCAAGGTGAGGGCATGACCTATCATGATCTGATCCAATCGCTGGTATTTAACCGCTTGGTATACCTAAACAATACGCGTCCGGGGGCATTATCGCATTGCCTAAACGATGAGTTCGCCAGTTTAGAAAGTGCTTAGGTGTCTTAGTGGAAACAGTTAAATCTAACCTACGACTTACTTTCGGCACAGCAATAGTGACAATGTCACTATTGCTGGTGTTGGTTGTAGGGTATGCGCAAGCGCTGAAAAGCTACCGTCAATTATCATCGGATGCCGTCTTTGCGCAAACGCAAGCAACCCGACTGGGTATCGAACAAGTACTAAAGTCGGGTGTACCGCTGTCTGAGATTGCAGGGCTAAATTTAGTCTTGCAGCCAATTGTAAAATCGGATCCATCAGTAACAGGGTTAACGCTGTTTGCGGGGAGCAAGGAGTTGTATCGAACCGGAACTCAAAGCGATGAAGAGAGTTCGATAACCATTGCATTGAATAATAAATTTTCGCAAATCGGCACCTTGAAAGTGTATTTAAGTCAGCAAAAGGTTGAAGAGAAGGTCACCAGTACCTTTCAACCTATGATGTGGCTAATTCTGATTTTATTGCTTGTCTTTATCGGTAGTGTATTACGCAGTCGTAAACGAGCGGTGTACCTGACCAGCTTTACTGTGGTGTTTTTTGCCATGACTGTCTGCGTAATGATGCTGGTGGGCAGCTTATACCGCGATGGTCTTCATAGTAAGGCGATATCTCTTGCCGATATTGTTAGCTACCGTCTATCCCCTGTACTGGAATACGACATTGGCCGTGACATGATCACGGGGGTTGATAGCATGCTGGATCATTTCCGTCGTGCAAATCCAGAGCTTGCCAGTATTTCGGTTTACAAGAGTGCCCAATTGGTGGCAACAAGCGTTGATGAAAACGCTATGGGCCAAATGATGGTGAGCAATGGTGGATTAGAGTACGCGTTAAGCACATCGGGTGAAGGGGAAGTACGTTTATCTTATCAGGCTGAAATGGTGATAGGGCAACTCGCACAAGTATTAAAAAACTTCGCTATTTTGTTTTTTGCTTGTGGTTTAGTTTGTTTCGCCTTTATCCGTTTGCTGAGTGGCGAACTGAATCAGTCACCGAAAGATCAAGTATTGGAACGTTTAAAACCGCTATTTCTTGGTGCCGTGTTGATGGAAGCTTTGATGGCGCCAATTTTGCCACAATTTTTAACATCGGTTGCGGAAGCGAATGGTTTGGGGGCAAGTGCTTCTTCGTTGTTTTTTGCTTTGTATTTCCTTGGTTTTGCACTGACGTTATTGCCTGCCGCACGATTAATTGAAACCTTTGATATTCGCCAAGTCTTATTCTTTGGTATTTTGCTTTCAACTTTGGGATGTGCCTTGCTTGGCTTTAGTGAATCTGGGGAAATGAGCAAGATAATTGCTGCACGCTTTATTTCTGGTGTTGGCCAATCATTGATCTTCATTTCGGTGCAAGGGTACATCTTACGCTTTAGCGACAAGAGTAATAAAACCCAAGCCGCGGGCATTATTGTATTTTGTTTCAATGCTGGCTTTATTTCGGGTGCGGCGATCGGGGCCTTATTGGTTAGCTACTTTGGCGATATTGGCATATTTACGATTTCTGCTGCCATCGGCACCGTGATGTGTGTGTTTAGCCTGATCTTACCATCTATGCCTGGATCTATTTATCGAGCTGCACACGGTCAAGCCGTTGAATCTGGCACTTTGCTTAGCAACATTAAAGCCATGGCTGCTGACTCGTGGCGCTTAATCAAAGTCCCTGCTTTTATTCGCACCATGGTTTTAGTGGGTATTCCTACCAAAGCGGCATTAACAGGCATCGTTTCATTTGCGGTTCCGTTAATGCTTGCTGAAAAGGGCGTTAGCAAGGAAAGCATTGGTCAGGTGCTAATGACGTATGCTGCCATCGTATTGTTGGTGAGTTACAAGGTTGGTCCATGGGTAGACAAACATGGTTGCAGCAAACTGGCACTTAGCCTTGGTAATCTACTGGCTGGCGTATCACTCGTGGTATTGGCGGTAGCGTTTAGCCAAGATCAGGACTGGTTAATTGTCTTATTAACTACGCTAGCCATGCTCTTCATGGGTGGCTCTCATGGCCTAATTAATGCGCCAGTGGTTACGCATGTCGTTAATAACACGGCAAAACAGGAGTCTGACTCTTCTGTTGCCGTAACATACCGTTTTCTTGAGCGACTCGGTCATGTTTCTGGTGCCATTATTGTGGGTCAATTACTGTTTTGGCTTGATGTCGAAGAAGCACTGCTAACGATTGCGGCCTTCTTTGTTATCGCGTCTGTCATCTTCATGCTTTTTGATCGTCAACAACGTCAAGGAGCACACGAATGAATTGTTTAGCGAATACAACAGATTTGACAGCGAAGTTATTCACTATGGTGACCCGCATAGGTTCGAGAATACTGTGGTCTGCGGTGATTGGTTTTTCAATCATGTCGGCGTTTCTGGTATCGACAGCATTGGCTTCTACATCGGCTGAGTCAGGGGATTGGCCAAATTGGATAGGGAAAGATCTTCAACCTGCGCCATCAAGCCATTGGCAAGCTGATGTTGTTGGTGAAAGCGTTACGTTTTCACCAACGCAAGCGTTACCCAAAGTCTTGGTGATTGTTTCACGCAAAGCGACATCTTATGACATCGCACTAAAAACACTATTAAGTGTGTATAGCCGTGAATTGCCACAAACGCAGTGGATAGTAAAACAGTTACCGTCTAATCCAATTGCGTTAGCTGCTTTATTAAAACAAGCAGAGAAAAAGGTAAACCTTATTTATACCTTAGGGTCGAAAGCGACGGTGGAGGTTCGTAACCTTTATGCGGGCGGTAAGCTGCCGGTTATTTCTGTTAACGCGAAAGATCCCGTGCAACTTGGCTTAATCGATAAATACAGTGGCTCTGGTGATAACTTTGCTTTTACCTCTCTGAATCTGCCTGCTGATGTCATTTTAAGCTTCATGAAGCGATTCAACCCCAGCTTAAAAAACATAGGTATTTTGTATGCAAACACCAATCGAAGCGCGTACTTGACTCAATTTCTTCCTCTAAAAGCGGTGGCTGAACAGGCTGGTATCAAGATTGTGCCAGTTGCCGTTGACGAGAGCATGGCAGACCTAAAGCTAGACCTTGCGATGGGAAGAGCCATTGCGGATTTAAAAGAAAACGATCCTCAGTTAGATCATTCATTACTTTGGTTAACGGGCAGCTCAAGCTTGTTGTCGCGGGTGGATGAAATTAACCGTTATTCACAAAAACTAGCACTGATCTCCGCTGTGCCAGATGTGGTGAACCAAAGCCAAGATAGTGCCTTGATGTCATTTGGCGTGAGCTTTGTGAACAATGCGCATCAAGCGGCTATTTATGGCCTTCAGGTTATTAATGATCAAGTTGACGTTGGCGATCTTCCTGTTGGTGTGATCTCACCGCCTGATATCGCGATTAGCTTTCAACAAGCACAGCGAATTAAGCAGAAAGTCCCCTTTGTTTTGATGGAAATGGCCAGTGATGTCTATGGCGTTAACGGTACGGTTATTCGTATGGATGGTAAGCCTGTGAAGGAGCGTTAATGATGATGCCAAAAATAGCGAAAACCGTTGTTATTTTAGCGAGTGTAATAGCATCAAGTTTTGCGAATGCAGAAGCACGCCCTGAACGTTTATTACTCGCAACACAAGAGTGGCGGCCATATCAATACCAAGAACGTGGTGAGATGAAAGGGCCGGGGATTACTCATCTTAAGTGTGTAATGAAGGTGCTTAAGCAGCCCTATCAAATCACCATGACGGATTGGGATCGTGCACAAATCTTGATTGAAGTCGGTGAACAACATGGCTTTTTCTTAGCATCTAAAAATGGCATTCGTGACAAATACGCTGATTATTCATCACCAGTGATGCAGCAGACATGGAGCTGGTTCAGCTTGTCAGATTCGATTGATACCAAAGATCCCATGTTTAAAAAAGAAGTGATGGTGACAGCGCTATTTGGGTCGAATAAATGGTTTTGGCTGCAAGCTCAGGGCTATCGCGTTGAAAAAAAACCGCGTCGTCCTACTGCGTTATTAGAGTTACTTCTTTCGGGTGAAGTGGGTGCTGTTCTTGCCAACGACTTTGTAATGGAAGAGGCGATAAAAAAGTTGGGCGTGAGTCACCGAGCCATCACAACAACAAAAGTGAATGACAAACCATTAGGGGTCTACTTCTCGAAGAAATTCACGAAGCAGTATCCTCGTTTTATTAAAGAGTTCAACCAAGCTGTTAAGCAGTGTAAGGAGGGGTAGCATGCCGTTATCACTAAGAATTATCAGTTCTCCAGACGGGGAGCCCATTACTGCATGGGCGCATAATTTTCCTGATGAAGGAGGCAGCATAGGCCGTGCATTTGGCACGACCATGCAGCTCTCAGATGCTTCTCGTGAAATCTCAGGAACGCATGCACTAATTAGCCGCAGCAGTCGTGGTTATCAAATTATGGATGTCAGTACCAATGGCTTATTTATTAATGGTAGCCATGAGCCACTGGGTCGTAATAACCAATCGACCTTAAGCGACGGTGATGTACTGAATTTAGGTAAGTATAGGCTGATGATTTCTTGTTTCATTCCTGAAACGGCCAAAGCGAAGCAATTACAATCTGCTGCCGAGCCTATTTTGAACGGTTGGGAAGACGACCCTTTTGGCAGCGAATTACCCTCGGTCAAAACGCATTTAGAAGTGGTTACTCCTGAGCCAGATAGGTTTGACCCCGTCCTGTCGTTTACGGCGGAATCGCAAGACAGTGTGATTGAAGACCCTTTTTTAGCAAGAGAACCTGAAGTTGTTTTAGATAAGCAGTCTCAAACAGCGAATGTGTTTCAAGATGATGGTTTTGATGATGACCCATTCGGTGATGACAACATAAACCAAGTGGTCGCCATACAACGAGAGCCGCGACGAGAATCGCAGCGTGGTGGGGTGCAAGAGCATCAGTCAGCCGCTACAACTGCAAGTGCATCTGCGGTTCTTGACCCTCAGCAGCTTTTGTCATTTCAAGCGAAGCAACAAGAGATGATGATGCAAGCGGCTGAAATGGCTCTAGATCGTTTATTAACGGAAGTGTCACCAGAGTCATTAGAAGGTTTATTCACTGACTTAGCACCAAGCAGTTTTTGGGGGCGAAAACCTGATTATTGGGCCATGTATCAACGCTATTATGCGCGTCAGAAAGAGAACAACGAGTGGCAGATGAAGTTCAAAGCTTACTTTGCTGAAAGCTTACGCATCAAACAAACATTTGGAGATAAGTAAATGAAGCGCATTTTATTTCTCGTCTCTGCATTGTTAATGCTGAATGGTTGCAGTAGCTGGATGTTTTGGAAAGATGACAGTCCCGCGCTAGTGATCGCGCATATCACCGCTGCAAATAATATTAACCCAAATATTGACGGTCTTGCATCGCCGCTTGAAGTCAGAATTTATCAATTGGCAGATAGTGAAGCGTTTAAGCAAGCCAATTTTTTGGACATTTACAACGATGATCAGGGTGCACTCAAAGCCGATTTATTATCGAAGCGTCAACTAGGTAGTGTTTTACCAAGCGGTAAATTGACGGTGGAAATTCCGCAAATGAGTGAAGTGAAATATGTGGGAGTGATAGCGGCATTCGCGAATTACCGAGAAGCAAAAAATAAAGTGATTATGGCTATCGAGCCTGATTCAAAAATCGAAGTAAACGTAATGATCGACGGTATTAATGTCAGTGTTACGGATCTAGAGGACAAATAATGGATAAGAATAAAGTCGTTTGGTCTGAAGGGATGTTTTTAAGTCCTCAGCACTTTCAACAACAAGAAC
Source organism: Photobacterium sanguinicancri (assembly GCF_002265265.1). GTDB lineage: Bacteria > Pseudomonadota > Gammaproteobacteria > Enterobacterales > Vibrionaceae > Photobacterium > Photobacterium sanguinicancri. The sequence continues at coordinate 6,627 of NZ_NOIF01000050.1, read as the reverse complement.
GCTATTTAGAAGGCTTTGCAAAAGACTATTGCGGGCTGATGAACCCATCGCGTTATGGTTTGGCTGATTTTAACCTTGATCACTCTATGACGAACATAGGTAAAGTCGGTATTAAGAACGCGAGAGGTATTTTTCCTGATGGCACACCGTTTGATATCCGTAATGGCTTAGCGCTGGATGTTCCCGCAGGCACCATAGATAAAATGGTTTACCTTGCAATGCCAATCTACCGCTCTGGTGTGGTTAACGTAGGTGAAAAAAGTGACCGAAACCGTCGCTACCATCGCGCGGATCACAATGTGTTTGATACCAGCAGAGGCAATAGTGATGCGTTGCAACTAGAACTGGCAGAGTTGAATATTGTATTAAAGCTTGAAGGTGAAGATCTACAAGATTACACATTAATCCCGATTGCGCATGTATCTGAACATAAGTCTGATGGTGAAATTGAATTAAACCAAGCGTTTATTCCAGCATCACTGTACTTCACTGTGTCTAACTACCTGAAAGAAGGGGTGAGCGATCTATATGCGCAGATGCAATATCGCGCCCGAACGATCTCCCAACGTTTGCAAGTTGAATCGGCCAGTAAAAGTCACCAAGCCCTTATGCGTGATTACTTATGGCTCCAGTCGTTAGGTCGTTGGCTTCCTATGGTGAAGTATTGGCTTGATGTTGGTACTACCTCACCACAAGAGGTGTATCACCAATGTTTGCAAGTTGCCGGTGAGATGCAGGGGCTAAATGGCAAGATGCCGCAAGAATACCCAGGTTGGAATAATGGCAAGTTATACACCTTATTCTCTAGCTTATTTGTTGATATGCGTGTGCTATTGCGTGAAGTTCAACTTGATAATGTCACCACGTTAACTTGGGATTCAAACTTATTCTTGAAACGTCGCTTATTGCGAACGCTGGTGCAAGATCGTGGTTTATATAACTCAGGCCGCTTTATTCTTGTTGTGTCATCCCCGTTGGGATCAGTGCAATTAAGTGAACAGTTTCCATTAGCCGTGAAACTGGCGGGGAATAGTACGATTGCCGATTTGGTACGAAATTCATTATCTGGTGTGCCATTACGCACCTTACCTATAGCACCTTCCGAGCTAAAACTGCGCACGGATGCCGCATATTTTGAGTTAGATACACGTTCTGAGCTATGGCATGAATTGGTGCAAAAAGACGAGCCAATTGCGTTACACGTCGACAGCCGTATTGGTGATGTTGATATTGAATTTTACGTAATTCGTTAATGGTATCGCTATGACTTCGTTATTTAATGAACAAGAAACAATTTCGATACGCCGCACTGAGTTTAAGCAAAACATAGCTGAACCAATTAAAACTCAGGCGCTGGATTTATCAGGCACTGAGAAGGTAATCGATAATTTAGCTATCTATGAAAACCCATTGCTTAATGCATGTAGTGAGTTGTTGGGGCTATTGGTGAGCTTACCGAGAATGTCGTCACCGCTTGATATTGACGCTTTCCGCCAACAACTACTGGATGCAATTGATGATTTTAAACGACGGGGGCTGTTTTTAGATTATCACCCGAGTGTGATCGAAAAGGGCTGCTTTGTGCTGTGTGCCGCTTTTGATGAAATGATCCAATATACCTCGTGGGGAGAGCAAATCCGTTGGGAAAATCACTCTGTACTAAGCAAGGTATTTAATCAGCGCAATGGTGGTGAAGTTTTTTTTCAACTGCTTGATCAGGCGCGCCGTCAACCATCTAAGCTTGTTGATTTTCTAGAGCTGCAGTATGTGTTGATGATGATGGGTTTCCTTGGCAAGTATCGTCACGCCGAACGCAGGAAGATCAACGAGTTAAAGTCTGAGTTATACCTGACGATCCGCCATTTTCGCGAAGAGTCAGGTATGCATGTGCCTGTTACGCCAGAGTTACCCGTAAAGAAAACACCTTGGCAGTTTTTAAGCGCCCCTAAGTTGATGATGCTTACAACGCTGGTTGTGGTGGGCTCTTATATATTTTCTGAGTTTTGGTATGACAGCCGAAGTCAGTCCACGATCACGGCGTTCAACACACTAGAAATGGATGGCTTTTCTAACTCCTCTCAAGATGAAGATTTGGTGTATGTCAGTACTGCTGAAGATATCGGTCTCATTGAGCCAGTCGCAGAGAAAAAAGCTGCTCCAACACCAGAGGCAAAGCCTGCACAGTGGGAAGTATTGTTGGCGACATTCTCAATAGAGGCTAATGCCAAACGACTTGCTCAAGATATGCAAGGTACTGGCTACAGCGTGCAAATTCGTGAAATGGACAACATGGTTGAGCTGGTGGTGCCTAAACAGGCAGATCTAACCAAAGCTAAGCAATTGAAGAATGAGTTAAATGCACGATTTGGCTTGAATGCCGTTATTCGTCGCAGCAAACAGAGTTAGTAACAATAATGAATAAAGTAAACCTGAATAAGCCATGGCTGGCTATAACTCTTGCCTTCTTGTTGGGCACACTGGCAGTTGTCTACTGGATGCCAATCGCTACCGACGATGCGTTTCCCCTACGTACCGCAATGATGTGGGGCGGGGGTATATTATGTGTGCTGAGTAGTTTCGCGTGTTATTGGTATCGCGATCAATCAAAAGAAGCGAAGCAAGAGCATGAAGTGGAAATCTTGTTCAAGCAAGATGTGAAAACCATTAACCAAATGTTCATCGAGGCCATTAAGCAACTAAAAGGCCTGCGGGCTAATAAGCTACATAACATGTATGAACTTCCATGGTATGTGCTTATTGGTGGTGAAAAAGATGCGAAAAGCAGCTTATTACAGCAAAACAACTTAGAACCCGTATTGCACCGTACGTTAGATGACAGTGATACCGAACAGTATTTACGTTTCTGGAGTAACGATAGTCTTGTTGTGGTTGAAGTCGGCCACCGTTTATTCGATGACTCAGGGATAGATGATCGTCTATGGCGTGTATTTGCTCAGCAACTATTGAAATATCGTCCACGCCAAGCGGTAAACGGCATTATTACGGCGATAGGCTGCGATCGTTTATTGCAGGGCGACAAGAAAACACGCGTTACATTAAGCTCAAACTTGCAGGAATCCATTTTGGCACTGGGTGAACATACTGGATTATCACTGCCAGTGTACACCGTCTTTACTAAGTCGGATTCGATTGCTGATTTTGTCGATTTCTTTACGAACTACTCGGGTTGCGATGTTGAGAATCCATTTGGTGTCACGCTGCAGCTTAACGAAAATAATCGTTTTGACCCGCGTGACCTCAAAAAAGAGTGTGATGCTATCTTGACCAATTTAGCGCAGCAGCAGTTTCAGCTATTGCGAGAATCGCGTGAAGAAGAGTCCAAATCGATCATCGCACTTCCTTATCAGTTACGTGTGTTCTTTGAGCGAGCGAATGAGCTGCTCACTCATCTTGGCCGTGAAAACCGAGTACGTCAATCGGTATGGTTACGTGGTATGTATATGCTCACCACGAGTCAAAAAGAGGTGAGTTTTGATCTGTTAACCCAGCTTGTGGCTGATAAAGCCGCTTTCAATGCCGAAGGTATCAAGCACCAGCAACAAGGTCGAAAGAGTCTTTTTGCCAACCGTATTTTTAGCAATGTTATATTACCTGAAGCCACGCTGGTTGGTGTTAATGAACGTCGTCACTATAGCTATTTAGCGTTGCGATCGTTAATGGTGATGTGCGTCGTGTCTGGGATTGTATTCTTTGGCCTGCAGTTGCGTGATAACTGGAGCTACGATGAAGCGTTTCGAGAAAAGGCGATTACTAAACTGAGCTTATACCGTAATGATATTGATCGTTTGCGCGATGGCTTTACTGGCTTAGAAGAAATTACGCCAGTTCTGAATGAATTACGATTGGTGGCACAAGAAGGCGAACAGCCCTTAGCTTGGTACGATAAAGTCAGCTTTAACCAAACTCAAACTGCTGAAGATATTTATCAAAGCTACCAAAAGCAACTGCAGATCTTTTTGCTGCCTCAACTTGAAGAGGTGTTAAGTAGCGAACTGTATGTGTACGTTAACTTAGGTAATCCAAGTAAGGTCTTTGAATTGTTGCGTTATTATCAAATGTTGTTTGATAAGCAACGCCTAGATCAGAATGAAATGATTAATTACCTGGTCGATACACTCAACGATCAAGGTGATATTTCAGCGAGTAACATCAACAATCTGAGTAAGTTGATGGTTGATTTATTCAATAGTGATTATCAAAACATGCTGAAATCCAATGATGAGTTGGTATCGGTTGCGGTTCAAAACTTAGAAGGGTTATCGCCTGAACGCTTGATTTATGCGCGTGTAAAATCGATGCCTGAATACCGAAATCGAGTGGATATTCGACGTCAGTTGGGTGATAAATTTGATGATTTATTTCAATTTAGAGAAGACTTCCACGGTTATTTATTGCCTGAGTTATTCACTCGCCAAGGGCACAGTAAAATAGATCTAACCGTTAAGTCGGCTCTGTTGAAAAAGCAATATGATGAATTCAAAAGTATCCAAGGGGATATGTCTGGCGCGTCTGTTGCTGAGCTATCTGAGCTTAGTAAGAAAATCCAAAGGCTGTACTACGCGGATTATGTCTATCAGTGGAAAGAGTTGGTGAAGAACATTGAAGTGAAAGACTTCACCAGTGTGTATGACCTTGCTAGCGCTATTAAAATTGCCCGAGAGCCAGCCAACAGTCCATTAATTGATGTGTTAGATGCAGTGATTGTGAACACCACGCTGGCGGCTAAAAATGATGCTGATACCAGAGGAAACGCAAAAGCGGCAAACCAGCTTGGTCTGAAAAAGGTCGGTAAGCAGCTAAGAAAGCTCGACAAAATCAATCGCGTTGCGGGTGATGACTTAGTCCGTTTACAACCATCATTTGTAGTTAACGAAGCTTTTAGTCGTTATGCCTCTTTCATGGCTATTCAAGGGAAAAGCAAGAGTGCACCAATCGATGAGCTAATGACTGAGCTGGATAACTTAAATACTTATTTTGATTCAGCGTTAACCAGCAGTGAACCACAGCGTGTGCTGTATGCGAATGCACAAGCCCATGCGGCAGGTAGCCAAGATGCGTTAGTTAACTTCCGACGCCAATCAAGCAAAGCACCGGGGCAAGTTGCAGACTGGATCAAAAGCCTTGATAAGCAAGCGTGGAAGGGCGTGATTGAAGGTGGCGTTGGCTACCTTAACCAGCAATGGCAAGGGCAGGTCTATCATTTTTATCGCGAAGCCGTTGAAGGACGTTTTCCATTTGCACTGCAAGGACGAGGTGAAGTCGCAATTGATGATTTTGCTACTATGTTCAAACCGCAAGGGCGTCTAGATACCTTTATTACCAAGCAGTTACAGCCCTTTGTATATTGGGATAATAACACCTTAAAATTAGCAGAGGTTGATGGCCGTAAGTTGCCAATACAGCAAGCAACATTAAATCAACTTAACCAAGCGAAGAAAATCAGTACTATTTTCTTTGGTCCTACAGGTCAGCAGCTTGCGGTTAAGTTGAAGTTTAGAGCCAGTTCAATGAGCACCTCATCCACACAATTTAATGTACGAGAGAATGAAAATATCTTTACCTATCGCCATGGCCCTCGTTTGTGGAGCAAGGTGGTATGGCCATCGATTGGTGCAAACGATTATATGTCGGCAAATTTCTACAGTGGTGAAAACCGCATCGCGACTAAGTCTTATACTGGGCAATGGGCATTGTTTAGAATGCTTTTTGATGGTAGTTCGAGCGCGACGGCGGATAGAAGAGTACGCAAACTTCATTATGGTTTAGAAGATCAAAGCATAGTGTTTGAATACGCACTGGACAGCAGTAATAGTGTGTTGAATAAGCGTTTGCTGAATAACTTTCATCTTTCATCCAATCTGTAGCTGCATGACTAAGGTAGAAATATGAAGGTCGCATTTCATGACTCACACTCATGCCCTGCACGAGTAACGCACCCGCTGACAGAACGTTTTGACGTGATTGATACACTCTCGGATAAGGTATGGCTTGCGCACGATCGGCAAGCCAATTTCATGCAGCCAGTGGTGATCAAGCAAGGTGAAGATGATCAACTAGAACGTGAATGGCGTTGTTTACAGCAATGCCACTCGCATTATTTTCGCCAGCCGATTGAGCGGTTAGTCGATGAGCAGTTATTAGTTCTTGAGTATGTCGCAGGTGACTCTTTACTTAGCTTGGAGCAGCATCAAGTTTCTCTCTTTTTAGACTTGGTGCCACAACTAGTGCGGGCGATAACTCTTATCCATCAGCAAGGCTGGGTTCATGGCGATATTAAACCTTCGAATGTATTACTCGATAAACAGTCGAAGGCAATCACGATTATCGATTTTGGCGCGGCCTTACCGATTAATACGCTGGTTAATACGCAATCGAGTATACAATTCTCCTTGGGCTTTTGTTCTGAATCTCGAACCTATGGGCATCATCGCGTGTCAGAAAAAGATGATTGGTATTCACTACAACAATGGCTACTTCAATTAAAGTCTGCAGGGTTAACTATTAAGGAAGCTAAGCAGGTAGATAAGTGGCTAGCCTGGTTATACGCTAAAGTTTAAATAAGAAACCTCGATACTTTTATAGTTGACTCTTATACACATCTCCGAG
>NZ_NOIF01000049.1:15862-27746 GCF_002265265.1 Photobacterium sanguinicancri | reverse complement strand
AGCTTTAATTCACGACTATATTTGGACATAAAAAAGACCCCCAATAATTGGTTGTCCAACTATTGGGGGTCATTTCAATCACGTCGGCTTTTTATTGGATGCAACTAACAATATTAGGTGCACTTTACTCACGAAAGCTTATCGCATTACTTCACGCTTAGCTCATTCAGTAAGCCTTGCGGTAACGCTAAATCATCGTTCTTGTTCACATTAACACCCTGCTCCACGATACTTGTCGCAATCTGCTTTGCTTCATCTAGCGAGTGCATGCTGTAAGTACCACATTGATACTCATTTAGCTCAGGGATCTTATCTTGCGACTCTACTTTTAGCACATCTTCCATCGCCGCCGTCCAGCTTGCGCCAACCTCAGCTTCTGTTGGTGTACCAATCAAGCTCATGTAAAACCCTGTACGGCAGCCCATAGGGGAAATATCTATGATTTCAACTGTATCTGAATTTAAATGATTACGCATAAAGCCGGCAAACAAGTGTTCCAATGTATGAATGCCACGCTCAGTTAAAATTTCAGCATTTGGACGACAAAAACGTAGATCAAACACTGTAATGGTATCGCCTTTCGGAGTTGTCATTGTTTTCGCTATACGTACCGCAGGGGCATGCATGCGAGTATGATCAACGGTAAAACTGTCTAATAATGGCATTACTTCCTTCTCCTTTGCCTCGTCTGTACCCTCATCAGGCACTCAACTTGCCACGACAAACATTGATGCCGTGGTGAATCCAATTCTATTAACACGCAATTATTAGAACGACCACCAGCTACGGTTATCCTCTAATTCTGCTTTACATTGTTTAAGCTGCCAGCCATAGTTTTTGGCTTGTTGCTCTACCTTACGCGAGATTTTAATAAGGGTGGGTTTTCCTTTATAGCTACCACGCTTATAGCCACCACGTCCTTCGTGATAAGCCAAATATTGATTATAGGCATCCCATTTCGAGACTCCTAATTGCCGGTTAGTTTCACTGGTATACCAACCAACAAACTGTAGCGCATCACCAAAATCGGTACGAGAGCCACCATTGCGAGTCGCTTTTTGGTAATCAGACCAAGCAGGATCTTGTGCCTGTGCATAACCATATGCACTGCTAACTCGGCCCCATGGAATAAAGCCTAATATATAGTCTTTCGGGGGGCGAGCATCATGGCGAAAGCTGCTTTCTTGTTTAATGAACGCCATCGCAACATGAATAGGCGTTCCCCAATCCTGCTGCATATCGATAGCATCTTCATACCAATCCGGGTTTTCACGAAAAATATTACACACATTAGATTGGTCTTTTGGCGGTGGTGTGGCACAACCCGTCAATAGGGCAAACACGCTGAATAGCGATAAAAGGCGCACTACCGAAAACATATTCTTACTCATTGGGAACTAAATGCACTCATGAAAGTCAGAATAAATGACTGGCAGTAAAACTGTCGTCATCCCTGCGAAATTGTTTTTTCTAGGCGGCAAGGTAGCCGCCTATTTTTTCACCTGTCGTTTATCCATCAACAGGTTGATGAATGTGACGAACGCTATACGTCAATCACTTCAAATCAGCAAAGTAATCCGCTAAAAATGCATCTAACGATTGAGTATCACTCTCTTCAATCGCCTTTTGTTTTTCTAACGAGACTTTCACTTCTTGTTCAAATTCTTGTTGCGAGTAAAAAGCGTAGCTACGCTGTTTTAGCTGATCAGCATGCTGCTGAGCCAATTCAGCACCAACATTACCAATGCCTTCTTGCGCTTCAATCATCTTCAGCATCTGCGCTGATAAAGTCAGCTCGGGGTTATTAATCCACTCAAGCAACTGTTGGCAAGTTTGTTGATAGCAGTCATTACCTGCGGCTTGATCCATCACAATAGCGACTTCTTCTAGTTCCGCAAATACACGTTGCCCCCATGCAGGTAAAGAAAGGCGTTCGCCGTTACAACCAATCTTCAGCATAAGATCGGGATTACGACCATCAACAACCACGCGGTTCCAATTATCACGCCAGCACTCTAGCTCGGCATCATCCATTTCTGCTGAAGGCGTTAATACCGCCCACGTTAGGAATAAATCGAGGAAACGTACTTGCTGCTCTGTAATACCAATCGGACTAAACGGGTTTACATCTAATGAACGAACTTCAATGTACTCAACACCACCGCGGCTTAATGCTTCCGATGGTTTTTCACCGTCACGCGCGACACGTTTAGGACGGATTGGCGCGTACAGCTCATTTTCAATTTGCAATACGTTGCTGTTCAGTTGACGGTGTTCCCCATCTACTTTCACACCAATATCGGCAAATTCAGCAGAAGGTGTGCGGATCGCTTTTTGTAAGCCATCAACATACTGTTCAATACCGTTAAAGCCTATTTTCAGCACACTTTGCGCATTATTGGTGTAGCCCAAATCACTCAAACGCAATGCCGTCGCGGTTGGTAAGAAATACGTACCACAGCCCGTTTTCTTAAACTGTTGCTGAGTATCCGTATTCTCTTTAATGAATGAGCCACATAACGCTGGTGATGCGCCAAATAAATAAGGAATAAGCCAGCCAAAGCGATAGTAATTACGGATCAAACCGAAATAAGCATCTGACACTGATGCTTGGCGTTGCTCTTCTGACTGTTCACCAAACAACTGATCCCAAAATTCATCAGGGAAAGAGAAGTTAAAGTGCACGCCTGAAATCACTTGCATCATACTGCCATAACGATTTTTCAATCCTTGGCGATACAGTGTTTTCATTTTGCCAGTATTCGATGAACCGTATTGAGCTAAGACAATATCGTCTTCACTACCAACAAAACATGGCATCGACATTGGCCACAGCTTCTCATCACCCATTTGAGTGTAAGTAAACTGATGAATATCACTCAACTGCGACAAGAGATCACCGATATCACGCGATACTGGTGTAATAAACTCAAGCAAAGACTCGGCGTAATCAGTTGTCACCCACTTATTCGTAAGCGCCGATCCTAACCCCGCAGGGTGATACGCACTAGAAAGCTTACCTTGTGGCGTGATACGCAATGCTTCGCGTTCTAAGCCACGGTCAATGCGAGTCAATGCGTCTGGATTTGCGGCAAGTTGCAGCAACCGTTGTGAAAAATCCATCTAAGCTGTTCTCATTTTTGATCTTATGTATAACAAACTAGGGTAATCATAATTATCGACGATTGCCACGATTATTCTGGTGAAACAATATTACCGTCCCGCAATAATCGTGGCTTAATCTCGTCATGCTAAAGCCTGTATGACTAAAGCCCTATTTCATCGGCGTCATTTCTTTTACTGGTATCGCTAAGGTTTCCAGTTGTGGTTTCAGGCTCTTTGCATCCCCCACCACAATGATCTGGTAATCCGTCGGCGTAAACCACTTTTCAGCCAAGGCATTTAAGCGTGACTTATCAATACTAGCAGCGATGCTATTTCGCTCACTGACATAATCTTTAGATAGAGAATACGTCAGCATTTGGCCAAGTAACTGCGCTTTTTTAGCTGGCGTCTCATAGCTTAATGCATCTTTTTGACCAACAGCTAAGCGCATGAATGCCAGCTCTTTATCTGTAATGCCGTCTTTGCTGATTTTATCAAGCTCGGCTAGGAACTCTTTCAATGCAGGTAAACTTGCATCAGCACGAACTTGCGCATAAAACACCGACAACCCAACTTCACGACCACCACTTTGATAGCCTCCCGCACCGTAGGTATAGCCTTTGTCTTCACGTAGATTTAGGTTAATACGGCTATTAAAGTTACCTGCTAAGTTAAAGTTCGCCAATTGTGTTTCATAAAGCTCGCCTGTGGCATCAAAAGGTAGGCCTTGACGAACCAAGCGAATCACCGTTTGTGGTGCGCCAGGTTTATCGACTAACCAGATCGCTTGCTTACCCAGTGTCGGCAGTGTGAAATTGGATAATTTCGGCTCTGGCTTTCCTTGCCATTTCGCTAAGAAATCAAGTTCTTTGGTCAAAGACTGCTGTTTCACATCACCTACAATCACTACATCAGCGCCATTAGGCGTATAGTAGTTTTGATAGAAAGCGGTTACGTCAGCCAAGGTTAAACTTTCCAATGAAACTTTAGTGCCTTCACTTGGAATACTCATTGGCGTGTCTTTAAACAGCACTTCACGTGTAGCTTGCGCAGCTAACCAATTAGGACGCTGGTGCTCGTACACCGCACCTTCAATCGCTTGCGCTTTCAAACGGGTAAAGTCTTGCTCACTAAAGGCTGGCGTAAACAGCTTCTCTTGCAAAATGGCTAAAGTCGCAGATAAGTTTTTCGCCAGTGCCGTCACCGAGACTGTTGTGGTGTATAAGCCACTACTAAAATGTACGGTACTGCCTAATACGTCTAACTTTGACGATAAAGTTTCAGCACTCGATTGCGTCGTCGCCTCGCCCATCATCGCCGCCGTTAACGCTGAAATTCCTTCTTTGCCTTGCGGCTCGAAGCGACGCCCTGCCGGTAAAATCAGCTGAATTTCAACCGTTGGTGTTTCTTGATATTTCGCCCCCAGCACCTTAATACCATTTGCTAATGTAAAGTCGTATACATTCGGTAATTTGGCTTCAACAGGTTTCGCGGGGTGTGGCATCACACTGCGATCGAAGGTGTCGACAGGCTCCCGTAGGACCAATTCTTTTTCTGTGATTTTTTTGTGCTCAGGTAGTACTCGCTCTGCTGGCGTGTAATTCGGTTTGGCTGCCTGTAGTTCAGTTTTACCTTTAGGCACCACACTCAAAGTGACGCTTGGGTTGCCATTAAGGTAACGCATGTACGAGGCTTCCATACTCTTGGTGGTCACCGCGCGCAAGTTACCCAACTCTTGCTGCAAGTAGTTAGGGTCACCAAAGAAGGTTTCGTACGCCGCCAGTTGTGACACTTTTCCGCTGACACTTTGCAAGCCAAAAATGGCATTAGCTTCAACCATGCCTTTTAATTCATTCAGCTCTTTTTCGCTGACGCCACGCTGTTCAAGTCCATTTAATACTGATGTCACTTCTTGGCGAATGGCTTTTAGATTACCTTTATCGCCACTCTGGCCCATCGCATAGACATACATGGTACACGCCAATTCGGCACAATCATGGAATGCGCCGGCATCGACTACTTTGCCTGGTTTCACTAAGTTTTGATAAAGCAGACTGTTTTTACCGCCACCGATCACTTTCGCGAGCATATCAAGCGAGGCTTCATCTTTCGCACCGTTGTACGATGTTGGCCACGCCATCATCAGCATAGGTTGTTGAATTTTGTCTTCCAGCGTAATAAAGCGATCACTATCAATTTTGACCGGCCACTTGTCAGCTTTCTCAACTTCAGGTCCACGTGGAATCGAACCAAAGTATTTATTGATCCACGTTAGCGTCTGCGCCACATCGATATCACCGCCAATCGTTAATGTGGCATTGTTAGGGCCATACCAACGCAGGAAAAACGCTTTTAAATCGTTAACATCAACACGGTTTAAATCTTCGATGTAACCAATAGTCTGCCATGAGTACGGATGCTCTCGAGGATAAAGTGCTTCCCCAATACGTTCGTACATTAAGCCATATGGACGGTTTTCATAGTTTTGTGCACGTTCGTTTTTCACCGTATCGCGTTGAATTTCAAATTTACGTTGCGACACGGCACCCAGTAAAAAGCCCATGCGATCCGACTCTAACCACAGCATTTTTTCTAACTGGTTAGCAGGTACGGTTTCAAAGTAATTAGTGCGGTCACGGTTGGTAGTGCCATTAAGCGACCCACCCGCTTCGGTAATTAAGCGGAAATGTTCCTGATCCCCGACATTGTCAGAGCCTTGGAACATCATGTGCTCAAAGAAGTGGGCAAAACCTGATTTATCCGCTTCTTCACGTGCCGAGCCTACATGGTAGGTAACATCAACATGCACCAAAGGATCGGAAGTATCTTGGTGCAATACGACGGTTAAACCGTTATCGAGGACATATTTATTGTAAGGGATCACAGGTTCATTCGGGTCAGTAACCCCAACCTGCTCAACTAAACTGATACCGTCAGGCAGTGCAGCTGTGGCTGCCACAGAAGACGAAGAGGCAGCGGCGAACGCTGCATGAGAGGGGTAACCGGCAAATGACAGCAGCGCCGCACTTAATAACCACTTTTGCACAAAAGACATCCTTATAAAAAGCCAACCACAATCATGGCTAACACGGTGTAACGTAAAGCTTTACCGATCATAATAATGAGAAAGCTGAGCCAGTGATTCATACGTAACCAACCAGCCGCGAGGCAAAGGGGATCACCAATGATCGGCAGCCAACTAAAAAACAACGACCAGTAACCATATTTTTTTAACCACAATAAAGCTCTATGACCCTGTTTTTCATCAGAAGTTTTATCTGGAAGCAAACGGCCAAGCCAATAATTGGTCATGCCACCGAGTGTATTACCCAATGTGGCCACAGCCACCACCAGCCATACAGCATTGTCACCCAGCTTCAGCGTCGCCACTAAGTTAGCTTCAGAGCCTCCAGGTAATAGCGTTGCGCTTAAAAATCCAGTCGAAAATAAAACCCATAATGCCGAATCACCGTTGACTAATGTTGAGATCATGCGTTATTTACAGCCAATAAAATTTTGCCGCGAGTGCGTCCTGACTCTATCTGCTGATGCGCTTTATCTCCGTCGGCCAAAGGGTAGATCGCCGCTACCTCAACATTCAGCTGACCTTTAGCAACCATTTCAAGCATAGTGTTGTTTTGTTCAACCGTTGGGCTAACCAACATGCCTGTAGCCTCTAAACCTAGCGATTGGGCTTGCTGACACACTTGTTCAGCAGTCATCGTTGGGATCGTCACCACTCGCCCACCCGACTTCACACTCATTAACGCAGCCATGCCAACATCGCCACCCATTAAATCAATCAAAATATCAACAGGTTCAATTTGGTTTGCTATCTCACCACAACGATAGTCAATCGCCGTAGCGCCTAGCTGCTCAATAAACGCCTTGTTATCTGCCGAGCCTGTCGCAAAGACTGTCGCTTGCAAAGCAACCGCGAGCTGCACCGCGATATGGCCAACCCCACCAGCTCCAGCCAAGATTAAGACCCGATCACTGGCCTTAACTTTCACTTTTTCTAGCGCTTGCCAGGCAGTTTGGCCCGCTAACGGTAGACTCGCTGCAACTTGCAACGATACGTTATCTGGCAAGATACTCAAATCTGCCGCCTCCACATTGACATACTGACTATACGCCCCCGCTTGGAGAGGAAAACCAATAAACCCGCTGACACGCTCTCCCACTACAAGGTGCGTCACATTATCGCCTATTGCAACCACATGGCCCGCGATGTCATAACCCGGAACCCAAGGTAGGTTCTCTTTGTTCTGGGCCGCAGCCCACCCTAACCCTGCTCGAGTTTTAGCATCGATGGGGTTCACACTAGAGAAATCCACGGCAACCATTACTTGGTTATCTTGTGGCTCGGATAACGCAGACGTTTGTATCTGTAGCGTATTTGCTTCACCAAACGCGGTGATAGCGAGTTGTTGAGTCGAGGCGGGAAGCGAAGCCATTGGATAAAAAGCCATGGTATTTTCCTTATAGGGCTATGAGTTGAGACAACATTCATCCTACTCTTATGGATCTAGTTATACCTAACTCGTCGCACAAAAAAAACGGGCAGCTTATTGCTACCCGTTTCAATATATATCGATATCACGCAATTAAGCGTGTTCTGCTATGGGCTAACTAAGGCTAATAAAATACCCGCAGCCACCGCAGAGCCTAAAACACCGGCAACATTGGGTCCCATCGCATGCATTAATAAGAAATTCTGAGGATTTGACTCTAGCCCAACCTTATTCACGACCCGTGCAGCCATAGGCACAGCAGAAACGCCAGCCGCACCGATGAGTGGGTTAATATCTTCTTTGCTAAAGCGGTTAAGCAGCTTCGCCATTAATACACCACCACCCGTGCCGACACTGAACGCCACCGCACCCAGTAATAGGATACCAAGCGTTTCAAGCTGTAAAAAAATATCGGCTTCAAGTTTTGAACCAACCCCGAGACCCAACATAATAGTTACGATATTGATCAGTTCATTTTGTACCGTGTTAGATAAACGATCTACAACACCAGACTCACGCATCAAGTTACCCAAGCAGAACATTCCGACTAAAGGTGTTGCTGAAGGTAAGAATAAAACCGTCATCATCAAAACCGCGAGCGGAAACAAGATCTTCTCCGCTTTGCTGACATGACGAAGCTGTTGCATCTCGATTTGACGCTCTTCTGGGGTGGTTAGCGCTTTCATGATCGGTGGCTGAATAATAGGTACCAAGGCCATATAGCTATATGCAGCGACAGCAATGGCGCCTAATAAATCAGGCGATAATCGACTCGCAAGGAAAATTGCGGTTGGACCATCAGCTCCACCAATAATCGCGATAGATGAAGCATCAGCCATACTGAACTCCATCCCAGGCACAAGATTAAGTAGGATGGCGCCAAATAAAGTAAAGAAAATACCAAACTGAGCAGCGGCACCTAGTAACAAGGTTTTCGGATTAGCAATCAAAGCACCAAAATCGGTCATTGCCCCCACGCCCATAAAAATAAGCAATGGGAAAATACCCGTTTCAATACCGACGTGATAGATGTAGTACAACAATCCACCTTCATCGGTAAAACCTGCGTTAGGTATATTGGCTAAAATCGCCCCAAAGCCAATCGGCAATAACAACAAAGGTTCGAAGCCTTTACGAATAGCCAAGAACAACAAGCCAAAACCAATAAACATCATAAAGACTTGGCCAAGCTCAAAGTTTGCGATCCCGGTCTCCGACCAGAGTTTTAATAAACCGTCCATGGTATACCTCTTACGCTAAGCTCAAAATCGGAGAGCCTACCGATACCGAGTCACCCTCTTTCACATGCAACGCTTGAATTACCCCACTACGGGCAGCACGCACCTCGGTTTCCATCTTCATTGCTTCCAGTATTACCAATACATCACCTTCTGACACTTGATGACCCGGCTGGACATTAATTTTGAAAATATTCCCAGCCAATGGTGCAGCAATTGATTCAGCCTCACTCGCCGCTGACGCTGCGGGAGCTCTGGTGGCGGTTGTTGCTGATACCACAGACGTCAGTTCACCACTAGGGCCAACTTCCACATCATAAACCTGACCGTTCACTTTAACGCTATAAGCTTCTATGCCTACCGTTGCGACCACAGGGGCTGTCGCATGCTCATTAGTAGTAACAGGCACGGTAGATTCAGCTTGCGGCGCAGGTTCAAAGGCCGCAGGATTATTGCGATTTTTAAGGAAGTTAAGGCCAACTTGTGGAAACAAAGCGTAGGTCAGTACATCGTCAACTTCTTGATCAGCTAAGGTGATCTTTTCAGCTTTCGCTTTCGTTATAAGATCTGTCGTCAGTGCTGCTAGCTCATCATCAATCAGATCTGCCGGACGGCAGGTGATCGGTTTAGCACCATCTAACACTTGTGCCTGTAGCTCCGCATTCACTGGTGCAGGTGCTGTTCCGTATTCGCCTTTTAATATACCTGCGGTTTCTTTTGTGATGCTCTTATAACGCTCACCAGTTAGTACGTTAAGTACCGCCTGTGTACCAACAATTTGTGAGGTTGGTGTAACCAATGGAATAAAACCAAGATCCTTACGGACACGCGGGATCTCTGCTAATACCTCATCGAAACGATCAGCTGCACCTTGCTCTTTAAGCTGACTTTCCATGTTAGTCAGCATACCGCCGGGGACTTGAGCCAATAGAATACGTGCATCAATTCCCTTCAAACTACCTTCGAACTTGGCGTACTTTTTACGGACTTCACGGAAGTAAGCTGAAATCGGCTCTAGCTGCTCTAGGTTCAAATTAGTATCACGCTCAGTGCCTTCCAGCATCGCAATAACCGTTTCGGTTGGCGTGTGGCCGTATGTTTGGCTCATTGAAGAAATAGAGCTATCTAAAATATCTAACCCTGCTTCTACCGCTTTAACGGCTGTCGCGGTAGAAAGCCCAGTTGTTGCATGGCAGTGCAATGCCAAAGGCACATCACACGATGCTTTAATACGGGAAATGAGCTCATACGCTTCATAAGGCTTTAAAAGCCCAGACATGTCTTTAATACATAATGAGTGACAACCGAGATCTTCAAGGCGCTTAGCAAGATCAAGCCACGTATCTATCGTGTGAACAGGGCTAGTAGTATAAGAAATGGTCCCTTGGGCATGCGCCCCAACGTCCACTGTTGCTTTAACGGCTTTTTCAAAGTTACGGACATCATTCATCGCATCAAAGATACGAAACACATCCATACCGTTGTGGTGAGCGCGTTCAACAAACTTTTCAACCACGTCATCACCATAATGGCGGTAGCCTAATAAATTCTGACCACGCAGTAGCATTTGCATCGGGGTTTTCGGCATTGCCTGCTTTAACGCACGCAAACGCTCCCACGGATCTTCTCCAAGGTAACGGATACAAGCATCGAATGTTGCACCACCCCAAGTTTCTAACGACCAGTAGCCAACATTATCTAGCTGTTCGGCAATCGGTAACATATCTTCTAAACGAAGACGCGTGGCAAATAAAGATTGATGGGCGTCGCGTAATACGACGTCTGTAATCGCTAAAGGTTTAGACATGCTCGCAAACTCCTTGTAATAAACCGTGTCCTAAAAAGATCATGCTTGGCGCTGACGATACTGATTCACCGCGGCTGCAATCGCAGCAACAATTTCAGGCTGAACCGTATCCGAGCTTTTTACCGCCATCTGAGCAGGTGTATTCACCACTTCAGGATCGGCAGGGGCAATCTTTGCCAAAAGCTGCACTAAAAAAATAAGAATGCTTAAAAACACAAAAACCACGACCATTCCGGTGATCATGATGGTTGCAGCTTCCATTAGCACACTACCTAAATCAGTCATTATTGCTTCCTTTCATTATTGTGACTGGCGATTAAGCATTATCATGACAAACAAAAACAAGTCAAATTAATTAACAAAGAAGCAATAAAAACACGTCAATTACTCTGATTTTCCCACAGTTGCCGATAAGTCGTAAAAACAATCATATTTCTGCCATATAAATCACTATCAGCGAATAGGGTAAATGCCGAATGTAAAATTAAAACTTTATAGATCATGAGGATATGAAAAGAGAACGCAAAAAGCTTACGTTAACGTAATGGTAATCTTGTGACCCCAAGATCTGACAATAGCGATCATAGATCAAAGCGTTATCTCACAGTTTTCATTCCCCCCTCGATCCATCTAAGCCCAACCAAAAAGCTGGTGATCCCCCTTTCAACCACAATAAATATCAGAATTCATCACTCTGATATGCTTTTCATCTATAGAGCAAATGACCCGCAACGCATTGATACTAATATCATCATTAGAGGGTAATTAATGGATTCTGCGTATTTAGTTAAAAGTGACTATCGTAGTGCAGGAATGTATAAAAGTGCGAGATAACACGCAATTTATCACTCGTAACAAGCATGCGCACAAATTGCCGCACTGCAATAAACGCAACAATGAAGTAATAAAGGCATTGTAGGTGTGGTTGTACAATCGCGATGAGAAGCAGAGGTGGTGGCAGAGAGTGGCAGGCATAAAAAAAGCCCAGCCGAAGCTGAGCTTATAAATAATGGTGCGCGCGGGAGGATTCGAACCTCCGACCGCCTGGTTCGTAGCCAGGTACTCTATCCAGCTGAGCTACGCGCGCACTGTTTGTTGCTACAACAATAACATTGAGGTTATCACTGCTTATAAATAATGGTGCGCGCGGGAGGATTCGAACCTCCGACCGCCTGGTTCGTAGCCAGGTACTCTATCCAGCTGAGCTACGCGCGCATAAG
>NZ_NOIF01000049.1:0-15832 GCF_002265265.1 Photobacterium sanguinicancri | reverse complement strand
TAATGGCGGTGAAGGAGGGATTCGAACCCTCGATACGGGATAAACCGTATACTCCCTTAGCAGGGGAGCGCCTTCAGCCTCTCGGCCACCTCACCGTGTTGCGGGGGCTCATATTACTGCCAGCCGAAAATAAGTCAAACACTTTATTGATAAAAATGGTCCAAAAACTCACGCACGCACAGTAAGTAACCAAGACGGTAGTTAATCGGGCATTGTTGTGAGGTATCTAACTAATTTATGTCTGATTTAGCAGTAAAATGATGGAGGAAAACTTTTCCGCCAGATACAAAAAAGGCCAGCAATATATAGGCCGACCTTCTTCTAATTAGAAGTTACCAGAATTTGGTGTTCCAGCTTCTTTTTCCGCTTGGATTCGCATGTAAATCTCTTCACGGTGTACAGAAACTTCTTTCGGTGCATTAACGCCGATGCGAACTTGGTTGCCTTTAACACCCAGTACAGTGACAGTTACTTCGTCACCAATCATTAACGTCTCACCTACGCGACGAGTCAGAATTAGCATTCATGTGCTCCTTGAGTAATCTCTTCTATAAATATTAACGAGCATTATCCAACAATTTTTACGACTTCGTAAATAGTTCCCACTCAAGAAACCGCTAGAAGTGATGGATTGCCCAAAAGTTCCTGATTCACAACAAACTGACGATGAATTACTTCAACCGCGGTTTGATGGTCGGCTTCATTGATTAGCAACGAAACGCAATCAGTCATTTGCTTGTTATGATGCACCTGAATATTCGTGTTGCTTAACGTTGTGACAACAGCTTCTGCAACCGTTACAACATTATCACCAACCATTGACAGGGTCGATACATCACTAATATGGCGCATTTTATTATCAAACACTAGCCGTAGCCGTGCTAAATCATCATTAGCGACAACAATTTGTGCACTCTGTGCTGTATTTGTAACAGCCCAAACCTGTAAACCAAACAGATCAACCTGTTGCTGTAATTCAGCCAGTGGCACATCAATATGAATTAGAGCTTGTTGACGCTGTAACGCAATCCCAACCATCACTGGTGAGTGCTGCGTTTCAAAGTTAACTAGCGTACCCTCACCTTCTTCAAATGAAGAAAGTACTCTCAAGGGTACTTTATGCATACGCGCATATTCAACTGACTGTAATTGTAGCACTTTCGCACCACATGCAGCCATTGTTTGCATGTGGTCAAAATGAATCTCTGGTAAACGAGCCGCTGAAGGCACAATACGGGGGTCGGTAGTGTACACCCCGTCCACATCCGTAAAGATCTGACACTCGTCAGCCTTCAACGCACCCGCCACTGCAACCGCCGTGGTGTCAGAGCCACCGCGACCGAGAGTCGTGATATTGTTATGACTATCACGCCCCTGAAAGCCAGCCACAATCACAATTTTACCTTGCTCAAGCTGGCTTTCCAGTCTGTCTGTATCTATCGATATGATATTGGCATTATTAAATGCATTATCCGTTCGAATAGTGACTTGATCTGCTGTCATCGAAACAGCATTGAAGCCTCGTTTATTAATGGCCATCGCCAATAGCGCTATAGAGACTTGCTCTCCAGCTGTTAGCAACACATCTAACTCACGAGGTGTTGGCACCTCATCAATTTGCTTTGCTAAGCCCAGCAGGCGATTCGTTTCACCTGACATTGCTGATAGAACAACAACTACTTTATGACCAAGCTGGCGCGTTTGAATCACGCGCTCAGCCACCGCTTCAATACGTTCGATACTACCGACCGAAGTACCACCAAATTTCTGCACCAATAGTGCCACTTCACCTCTCCAGTTTTACAGTTTTTCAGCTAACCAAGGCGTTACAGATTCTAATGCTGCTGGCAATGCCGCTGCATCAGTACCGCCTGCTTGTGCCATATCAGGACGACCACCGCCCTTACCGCCAACTTGCTGCGCTACTAAGTTTACTAGCTCGCCTGCTTTTACCTTGCCGATAAGATCTTTGGTTACGCCAGCAATAAGGCCTACCTTGCCATCGCTTACATTACCAAGAACAACAACACCACTACCCAGTTGGTTTTTCAGTTCGTCAACCATACCGCGTAGAGCTTTGTTATCCGCTCCATCTAGTTGAGAAATTAACACTTTAACGCCGTTAATTTCTTGCGCCTGACTAATAAGGTCTGCACCTTCTTGTGCAGCTAACTTATCTTTCAGTTGCTGAATTTCTTTCTCTAGCTGCTTGCTATGAGCAACCAGTGCACCCACTTTGCTTGCTACTGAAGCCGCATCAGATTTAACTAGGCTCGCAGTTTCAGACAGTAGTGCTTCTTGTGCATGTAACGCTGCAATTGCGCCAGCACCTGTTACCGCTTCAATACGACGAATACCGGCAGCGATACCACCTTCAGACACAATCTTAAATAGACCAATGTCACCCGTATTTGCAGCGTGGATACCACCACAAAGCTCTGTAGAGAAGTCACCCATGCTTAGCACACGGACTTCATCGTCATATTTCTCGCCGAACAGTGCCATCGCACCTTTTTCTTTCGCCGATTCAATGTCCATCACATTCGTTTCGATGGTGTTGTTTAAACGAATTTGCTCGTTCACAACACGCTCTACTTCACGAAGTTCTTCCGCTTTCACACCTTCAAGGTGAGAGAAGTCAAAACGTAGTGAGTCAGCTTTAACCAAAGAACCTTTCTGTGCGACGTGCTCACCTAGTAGGTTACGCAGCGCAGCATGCAGCAAGTGTGTTGCTGAGTGGTTTAAGCTAATCGCTTGACGACGAGCAATATCAACGTTTGCGACTACTTTATCGCCAATCTTGATAGCGCCTTCAGCCACTACGCCAGAATGGCCGATAGCATCGCTGAATTTCTGAGTATCTGCAACGTCAAACTTAACGCCAGCAGCACTGATCACACCAGCGTCGCCGCTTTGGCCACCCGATTCAGCATAGAAAGGCGTATTATCAAGTACGATAAGTGCTTCTTCGCCAGCATTAACGCTATCTACAGCTTCACCATTACAGTAAAGCGCAACAACTTGGCCTTCGCCTTGTGTTGCCGTGTAGCCACAGAATTCTGTTGATGCGTCAATTTTGATCGCGTTGTTGTAATCAACACCGAATGAACCCGCTTCACGTGCACGTTGGCGCTGCGCTTCCATTGCTTCATTGAAACCATCTTCATCAATAGAGAAGCCACGCTCACGCGCTACATCGTTGGTTAAGTCAGCAGGGAAACCGTAAGTATCGTAAAGTTTAAATACTGTTTCGCCATCTAAAACTTTGTCATCTAGGCTTTCTAGCGCTTCATTTAGAATAGCTAGACCACGATCCAGTGTACGACCAAAGTTGTCTTCTTCAATTTTCAGTACTTTTTCTACGATCGCTTGCTGTTTCTTCAACTCTTCACCGGCTGTGCCCATGATTTCAGCTAAAGGACCTACAAGTTTGTAGAAGAATGCACCTTGTGCACCAAGCTTGTTACCGTGACGAACAGCACGACGAATAATACGACGAAGTACGTAACCACGGCCTTCGTTTGAAGGCATAACGCCATCAACGATCAGGAATGCACATGAACGAATGTGGTCAGCCACAACGCGCAGTGATTGGTTAGACAGGTCATCGTGACCGATAACTTTCGCAGACTCTTTAATTAGCGTTTGGAAAATATCGATTTCGTAGTTTGAGTGAACGCCCTGCATGATTGCTGCAATACGCTCAATACCCATGCCTGTATCAACAGAAGGCTTAGGCAGCGGTTCCATTGTACCGTCAGCTTGACGGTTGAATTGCATGAATACGTTGTTCCAAATCTCGATGAAACGGTCGCCATCTTCTTCAGGCGTACCAGGGCGGCCACCCCAAATGTGCTCACCGTGATCGTAGAAAATTTCAGTACAAGGACCACAAGGGCCTGTGTCACCCATCTGCCAGAAGTTATCTGACGCGTACGGTGCGCCTTTGTTATCACCAA
This sequence comes from Photobacterium sanguinicancri, assembly GCF_002265265.1. Classification (GTDB taxonomy): domain Bacteria; phylum Pseudomonadota; class Gammaproteobacteria; order Enterobacterales; family Vibrionaceae; genus Photobacterium; species Photobacterium sanguinicancri. The sequence continues at coordinate 11,873 of NZ_NOIF01000049.1, read as the reverse complement.
TGCGAACGATGCGATCAGCTGGAATGCCCATTTCTTTATTCCAGATGTCGAAAGCTTCGTCATCGGTTTCGTAAATGGTTACCAGCAGGCGTTCTTCTGGCAATTTCAACGTAACCGTTAGAAATTCCCATGCGTATTTAATCGCATCTTGCTTGAAGTAATCACCGAAGCTGAAGTTACCCAGCATTTCAAAAAACGTATGGTGACGTGCTGTAAAGCCAACATTCTCAAGGTCATTGTGTTTACCACCCGCACGTACACAGCGCTGAGCAGTTGTCGCTCGTGTGTAGTTACGCTTTTCAAGACCTAGAAAAGTGTCTTTAAATTGGTTCATACCTGCATTAGTGAACAACAACGTTGGGTCGTTCGCTGGTACAAGCGAAGAGCTTTCCACAATTTGGTGGCCCTTGCTCTCAAAAAACGCAAGAAACGCACGGCGAATCTCATCAGTGCTCATGTACATTGGCAAATCCTGAATAAATGCTTTGTATTGATGACAGAATAATCACGTAGAGTGATTCCCTTAACAATATGTAGCTTTGCTGTTTGCTGCAAACCACGTAATCGTGAGGGCTCGAATCGCTCTAAGATAAATTTTTTGGGGGCTATTGTAAAACAACGGTGGCAGTAACTGGAAATGTTATGTTGCGAAAAGCCGCAATAAAAAGCAGGATTCTTTAATATTCTTCATCTTGATTGAATGCATAAGCGATTTGGTCAAAATTAAAACCGCGATATTGCATAAATCGATAGCGTTTTGCTTTTTCTTTCGGCGTATCTATTGCCGTCTGACCAAATTTGCGAATAGCAACATCGCGAGCATGTTCATACCAATCTGTTTCTGCCCCCTCAAAGATCTGATCAATAATACCGCTCGCGATCCCTTTCACTTCCATTTCTTGCTTAATACGCAGCTCCCCCCACCCTTTCGCTATCCCGTTTCTCATCATAATGCAGGCATAACGAACATCATCCAGCCAGTTATAGTCTTGGCAAAAGTCGATCGCTTGATCAATCTCTTCACCACGATAACCACTGTTCTTCAATTTCTGTCGCAGCTCTTTTTCAGCGTGGTCACGACGAGATAAATACCCAACCGCGGCTTCTTTTACCGACTTTTTAGGTCTAGTTTTCCCTTGTTTTTTTTTAGATGCGTTATCAGTCATTATTTCATCCAAACAAAACGGGCTCTGTATTTTCATACAGAGCCCGTCATTAATTCATTTTATCGCTGATTGCGTCACAAGATGAGCCGTTAATTAAAACGCTTCACCTTCTGCAGCATCGATACCTTCAATGCTTTCGTCTTCAGCCAGTGGTTCTTTGCTTAGCAACATATCGCGCAGTGATTTTTCAATTTCAGCTGCGATAGCTGGGTTTTCAACAAGGTGCTTACAAGAGTTCGCTTTACCTTGGCCAATCTTATCGCCTTTGTAGCTGTACCACGCACCGGCTTTTTCAACAAGCTTGTGCTTCACACCAAGGTCAATCAGCTCACCGTTACGGTTAAAGCCTTGGCCATATAGGATTTGGGTCTCAGCTTGCTTAAATGGTGCAGCAATTTTGTTCTTCACAACTTTGATGCGGGTTTCGTTACCCACTACTTCGTCGCCATCTTTGATTGCACCCGTACGACGAATATCAAGACGTACAGAAGCGTAGAATTTAAGCGCATTACCGCCAGTTGTTGTTTCTGGGTTACCGAACATCACACCAATTTTCATTCGAATTTGGTTAATGAAAACACACATGCAATTTGATTGCTTTAGGTTACCCGTTAGCTTACGCATTGCTTGCGATAACATACGTGCCTGTAAGCCCATATGCGAGTCGCCCATTTCACCTTCGATTTCAGCCTTAGGTGTCAGTGCTGCAACTGAATCGACAACAATCATATCAACAGCACCTGAACGTGCTAGTGCATCAACGATTTCTAGCGCTTGTTCGCCGGTATCTGGCTGAGAAACCAATAACTGATCAATATCAACGCCCAATTTTTGCGCGTAGATAGGATCCAGTGCGTGCTCAGCATCGATAAATGCACATGTCTTACCTGCTTTTTGTGCACATGCAATAGCTTCAAGCGTTAACGTTGTTTTACCTGATGATTCAGGACCATAGATTTCAACAATACGTCCCATTGGTAAGCCACCAGCACCAAGTGCGATATCCAGTGACAATGAACCGGTAGATATAGTTTCAATATCCATTGTGCGGTTATCGCCCAACTTCATGATTGAACCTTTACCGAATTGCTTTTCAATCTGGCCTAACGCTGCGGCAAGAGCCTTTTGTTTGTTGTCGTCCATTCGACTCTCCAACGGATAATGAAATAAGGTTGATGGGCTTAGTATACTGTCTATTCATACAGTGTCTAGCACTGGTTGAGTTTTTTTTATGGTAAATAGTCTTACATCACTGGTGAGCCCAACTGCTGCAAGCGTTCTACCATTCCGCTCAGTGCTTTTTCTATCGCGAGGGCTCTAACTTGAGTGCGATCACCGGCAAATATACAGGTCGTTTGTTGATGCCAACCCGTCTTATCTGCCCAGCCAAAACACACAGTACCAACAGGCTTAGTTTCCGTTGCACCTGTTGGGCCAGCAATGCCACTGATCGCCACGCTAATATCGGCCATAGAATGCAATAATGCCCCAGTGGACATTTGCTCAACCACGGTTTCACTCACGGCACCTTCTGCTATCAATGCGTGCTCGCTCACCCCTAGCATCTGCTGTTTGGCTTCGTTACTGTAAGTGATAAACGCCCGATCAAACCACGCTGAACTTCCAGCAATATCGGTAATCGCCGCAGAAACACCACCGCCAGTGCACGACTCTGCGGTAGTGGCAATCCAACCTTGTTTTAGTAAAGCGTCGCCTAATAGAGTGGCTAATTGTATTGTGGATTCCATACTATTCTCCTGAGTGTGGCTCATGCCGTTTCCTGATGTATTGCTTCCTTGATACTAACGCCAAGTGCAAGTGAAGAAAATCCTCGCTACCACTTTGCCACCAGATCGGATTCACGTATCCTTACTCTCCAGAATTTCATCTGGCATCTCAGAACAAACTAAGTAGGCAATATCGTGACAGTGAAAGGTTTAGAAAAGCACACCCCAATGATGCAGCAGTTTTTAAGGATCAAGGCTGAAAACCCTGATGTGTTGTTGTTTTATCGTATGGGGGATTTCTACGAACTATTTTTTGATGATGCCAAGAATGCTTCTCAGCTATTAGATATTTCCCTAACAAAAAGAGGGTCATCTAACGGCGAGCCAATCCCGATGGCAGGTGTGCCACATCATGCTGTTGAAGGCTATTTAGCAAAGCTTGTTCAACAAGGTGTGTCAGTCGCTATCTGTGAGCAGATCGGTGATCCTGCAACCAGTAAAGGCCCAGTTGAACGCCAAGTTGTTCGTATTGTCACACCAGGTACAGTCAGTGATGAGGCGTTACTTAATGAGCGTCACGACAACCTTATCGCAGCTATCTTCCACTCGGGTGATCGATTTGGCTATGCCACACTCGATATTACCTCTGGCCGCTTTATGCTGTCAGAGCCTGAAACTGAAGAAGCGATGCAAGCTGAATTACAACGCACCAGTCCTGCAGAGTTACTCTACTCAGAAGATTTCAGTCACCAGCACATTATTGAACATATCAAAGGCACTCGTCGCCGCCCATTGTGGGAATTTGATATTGAGACAGCACGCCAGCAACTTACCTTGCAGTTTGGCACCCGTGATCTTGTGGGTTTTGGTGTTGAAAAAGCGGAGCATGGCTTATGTGCGGCTGGTTGCTTGCTGCAATATGTCAAAGACACGCAACGTACTGCGCTACCACACATTCGCGCGATCACCTTAGATCGTAAAGATCATGCTGTGATTCTTGATGCTGCGACCCGTCGTAACTTAGAGCTGACCCAAAACCTTGCAGGCGGATTTGATAATACGTTGGCATCAGTACTGGATCATACCGCTACCCCTATGGGTAGCCGTTTGCTAAAACGTTGGTTGCACCAACCGATCCGCGATCGCCAACAACTCAATGGTCGTCTTGATGCCATTGCTGCATTTAAAGACTCTGGTCTATTCATGGATGTGGCAAGCAACCTTCGCAATATGGGCGACCTTGAGCGTATCTTGGCACGCCTTGCATTACGTTCTGCCCGCCCACGCGATTTAGCCCGTATGCGTACCGCACTACAGCACTTACCAGAACTCAGCGATATTCTGTCTGACACTGACCAAATTCGTGTTAAAGAGTTAGCTCAGCACGCTGCGCCTATGGATGACATCTGCGAATTGCTCGAACGTGCCGTCAAAGAGAATCCACCTGTCGTCATGCGCGATGGTGGTGTTTTAGCTGAAGGTTATAACGCCGAATTAGACGAATGGCGCGATCTTGCTGATGGTGCAACCCGCTACCTTGATGAATTAGAAAAGCGCGAACGTGAACATCACGATATCGATAGTTTAAAGGTTGGCTTTAACCAAGTGCACGGTTTCTTTATCCAAGTCAGCCGTGGTCAAAGCCACTTAGTCCCTGCGCACTATGTGCGTCGCCAAACGCTAAAAAATGCCGAACGTTACATTATCCCCGAGCTAAAAGAACACGAAGATAAAGTGCTGCATTCAAAATCTAAAGCATTAGCATTAGAGAAAAAACTGTGGGAAGAGTTGTTTGACTTGTTGCTACCGCACCTCGAACAACTGCAATTAATCGCCAGCGCACTCTCTGAACTCGATGTACTGGCGAACCTTGCAGAGCGCGCCGACACTCTAAATTACTGCCGTCCGGAGATCACCGAACAAACTGGGATTGAGATAACCGCTGGCCGTCACCCTGTCGTTGAGCAAGTGCTAAGCGAACCTTTTATCGCTAACCCTATCTCACTCCACCACGATCGCCGTATGCTGATCGTTACGGGTCCAAATATGGGTGGTAAATCGACCTATATGCGTCAAACCGCCTTGATTGCCTTAATGGCCCATGTGGGTTCGTTTGTACCAGCTGAAGCCGTTAAAATTGGCCCTCTTGATCGCATTTTCACCCGTATTGGTGCTTCTGACGATTTAGCCTCTGGCCGTTCAACCTTCATGGTCGAAATGACAGAAACAGCGAATATATTGCACAATGCCACCCAAAATAGCTTAGTACTAATGGATGAAATTGGCCGTGGCACCAGTACTTATGATGGCCTATCGCTAGCATGGGCCAGTGCTGAATGGTTAGCTGAAAAAATTGCCGCAATGACACTCTTTGCGACCCACTACTTTGAATTAACCGAGCTACCGTCATTAATGGATGGTTTGGCGAATGTTCACTTAGATGCGGTTGAACACGGCGATGAAATTGCCTTTATGCATGCCGTTCAAGAAGGTGCTGCCAGCAAATCTTACGGCTTAGCCGTTGCCAGTTTAGCGGGTGTACCTAAACCCGTCATTAAACGTGCTAAGAGTAAACTGCAACAATTGGAAGCGAGCGGTCACCAACAGGCCATCAAGCCTACAGGTGGTGTGCCAAAAGAAGAAAACCAACTCACGCTGATCCCAGAACCAAGTGAAGTAGAAGAAGCATTGGCCAAAGTTAACCCCGATGAGATGACGCCACGCCAAGCTCTGGATGAACTTTACCGCTTAAAAGCGCTGCTATAATCAAGTGTTCAGCTGGTGGCTATAACGACTAAAAAGACAAAGAGGACGCATAATGCGTCCTCTTTTTCGTTGGTATATCAACGTTATGGATGTACCCAATTTGGGGGTACAGCTAGGATGGAAACTAAGTTGCTATAACATATCTTGGTTAAACAAAGATTCAATGCTTAAGCCCTGATGGGTTAGCATGTCACGCAAACGGCGAAGCCCTTCAACTTGAATTTGACGAACGCGCTCACGTGTTAAACCAATTTCTCGGCCGACATCTTCGAGGGTTGATGCTTCATAACCCAGTAGTCCAAAACGACGGGCTAGCACTTCACGCTGCTTAGGGTTCAACTCTTGTAGCCATGCCACTATTGAGTGTTTGATATCATCGTCTTGGGTTGAGGTTTCAGGTCCACCATTTTTTTCATCTGGAATAATATCAAGTAAGGCTTTCTCGGAGTCACCACCAATCGGGTTATCCACCGAGCCTACACGCTCGTTCAAACGCAGCATCCGATTGACATCATCAACGGGTTTTTCTAATTTGAGGGCAATGTCTTCCGCGGTGGGTTCATGATCCAGTTTTTGCGCTAGCTCGCGTGCAGTACGTAAATATACGTTCAACTCTTTAACCACATGGATAGGCAAACGGATAGTACGCGTTTGGTTCATGATCGCCCGCTCAATGGTTTGGCGGATCCACCATGTTGCGTAAGTTGAAAAACGAAAGCCGCGCTCAGGGTCAAATTTCTCAACCGCACGAATCAGACCTAGATTACCTTCTTCAACAAGATCTAAAAGGGCAAGTCCTCGGTTACTGTAACGACGAGAAATTTTCACCACTAAACGGAGATTACTTTCAATCATACGTTTACGGGCAACTTCGTCACCACGTAAGGCGCGACGAGCGTAAAGCACTTCTTCTTCTGCGGTAAGGAGGGGGGAGAAACCAATTTCTCCAAGATAAAGTTGGGTCGCATCAAGTGCTTTTTGCGTTGTTCCGTAACGTGAAATTTCTGCATCATCGGCTTCAGTTTCAGCGACTTCCGCTTTTTCTGTTACGGTAGGGGTTTCCATTTCCATGTCTTCATCAAAATCAAATTTTTCGATGTTTTTGGCTGTGCTGCTTCTACTCATAGCGCCTCCCAGATGGCGAGTTAGCAAGACATTACAACTTCAGCTTGTCTATTTTTTCGGTAAGTAGCGCATCGGATTGACTGACTTACCTTTGTAACGGATCTCAAAGTGTAAACGGACACTCTTAGCGCCAGAACTTCCCATGGAAGCTATCTTCTGACCTGCTTTAACTGCCTGCTTTTCTTTCACCAGTAACTTATCGTTATGGGCATAAGCGCTTAGATAGTCATCGCTGTGTTTGATGATCACTAAATTGCCATAGCCTCTAAGTGCATTACCTGCGTATACCACATGGCCAGCCGCCGATGCTTTTACCGCTTGTCCCCGTTGACCTGCAATATCTAACCCTTTATTACCATTTTCAGAGTTAGAGAAACCAGCAATAAGTCGCCCTTGCGTTGGCCAAATCCAACGGTCAACCTTGTTGTTGGAACTTGCACTTTTTGTAACAACTTTGTTACTTTTGGTGTTTTGAGAGTACTCCTTTGTGCGAGCCTGATCAACTTTTTTATTGGCGGTTTTTTGTGCAGCCTGGGGTTGAGCCTTTTTCACTGGGGTTGTTTGTTTCGGCTTAGGCTTGGGCTTGGGTTTCGGCTTTGCTTGGCTTTTGGTTGTTTTAGATGGTGTTTTAGCCACGATGACAGGCGCTGACTTTCCATACGATGGCGCTGTATATTTCGGCTTCCAAAGTTGAAGCTTTTGTCCTGGATAAATGGTGTATGGAGCAGACAAACGGTTATTCGCAACGATATCTTTAACGTCACGACCAGTAACATAGGCGATAAAGTATAATGTATCGCCTTTTTTTACTTGGTAGTAGCTACCACGGAAACTGCCACGTTCGACATTACCGTATTTACTATTAATACTCGAGACTGGGGCTGGCGGATTTGAGCTACAAGCAGACAGCAGCAGCAAACTCGTTGCTACCGCTAATACCCGCCAATAGTGTTTCCCTAACACGCCTTTAATCATGCTTTACGCTAACTCTCCAGCCACTAGCGGAACAAAACGTACAACTTCAATATCTTGATATAAAAACTCATCCCCCTGACGCGTGACTTGCTTTAACACTTGCTGGTGCTCACCTACAGGAATAATCAAGCGGCCACCATGGGTTAATTGCGTCAACAACTCAACGGGCAATGTTTCCGCGGCTGCTGTAACAATAATGGCATCGAATGGCCCTTTATTGTGCCAACCAAGCCAACCATCACCATGTTTTGTTGAAATATTATGGAGTTCGAGCTTTTTAAAGCGACGTTTAGCCTGCCACTGCAATGCTTTTATGCGCTCCACAGAACAAACATGATTGACTAAGTGCGCCAATACTGCCGTTTGGTATCCAGAACCTGTACCAATTTCTAATACTTTCGATTCTGGTGTCAGCGCAAGTAATTGCGTCATTTTAGCGACAATATAAGGCTGTGAAATCGTCTGACCACTGCCAATCGGCAAGGCATTGTTTTCATAAGCTTGATGAGAAAAGGCTTCATCGACAAACAGCTCCCTTGGTACATTTTCAATTGCAGCCAGTACACTCTCATTGGTGATACCTTGCTGTTTTAAAAATGTCATTAGGTTGTGCCGCTCTCTCACATGGCGCATCCTTAATTTATCTCCACATCTTGCATCCACTGCTTCATGTCTGAAATGACATCATGCGCGGTTAAATCGACTTGTAGTGGTGTGATCGACACAGCACCTTGTTCTATCGCGTAAAAATCCGTACCGAGCCCTGCATCTTGGCAAGCACCTGGAGGGCCTAACCAATAAACTGTTTTGCCACGAGGGTCGATTTCTTTCACCATATCTTCGGCACGATGACGAGCACCTAAACGAGTAACCTGCCAAGGTTGAAGGTCAGAATAGGGTAAATCAGGCACGTTAATGTTTAGAATTTTATTGGTCGGTAAAGGGATCGACTGCATATTTACAATCACCTCTTTCACAACCTGTGCTGCTGTTGCAAAGTGTGCTTTACCCACTAATGAGACTGCAATCGCTGGCACACCTAAAAAATGCCCTTCGGTTGCAGCCGCAACAGTCCCTGAATACAACACATCATCACCCAAGTTAGCGCCGTGGTTAATGCCAGCAACCACTAAATCAGGGCGGTAATCTAACCATTCATTCAACGCAAAATGTACGCAGTCGGTTGGTGTGCCTTCAACAGACACACGCCCTTGACCTTCTTCACGGATGCGCAGCGGGATATCTAACGTCAGTGAGTTCGATGCGCCTGAACGGTTACGATCAGGGGCAACAACAACCACTTCTCCTAGCTCAGCTAACGACTCGGCTAGGATATTTATCCCTTCTGCAAAAATGCCATCATCGTTACTGATCAGAATTCGCATAGTATTCGCCTTCTTGCTCTCGTACTGTCATTAATTCACGCACGACTGCCGTTGCAAAGCAGCCCGCAGGCAGAGCAAAAGAAACAACAATATCGTTATCTTCTTGCTGCCATGCTAGTTGCTCTGGTTTAAGCAACAGTGGACGACGCTCATGGCGCATACGGTTATCACGGATCAATTTGAGCAATGGTAATTCTGCATCAATCACAGTCAATTCAAACGCTTCCGCATCAGCACTGGTTGGCAAGGCATTATCGCCCACCATAGGTGCAGTAATCGCAAGTTCACCAGCATCCACTTTACTTTGCCAATCACAGTCCAGAGACTCAACCAGCGTGCAGTCATGACGACCTTGCGCTTGTAAGCAGTCACCTAATATGACTGTGTGCACGTTTTGTTGTTCAATACGCGCAGATAGCACCATATTAAATAACCATGAACGCGCTGCCGATAAATAAAAGCTACGTTTGCTTTTATCACGGACACGAAACTCGTCGTTACCCCAAGCGCGCGCCTTAACAACGTTATTACCACCACGGCCAAAACGTTGCTCACCAAAGTAGTTAGGCACACCCTGTTGCTGCACTTTTTCTAATCGTTCAATTACCGCCGCTGGCGTATCAATATCGGTTAGACGCAATTCAAACCAGTTACCAACTAAATCGCCTGGACGTAATTTTTTATCATGGCGAGCAGTCTCTAACACTTTAATGCCAGGGTGCTCCGCTTCAAACTGAGCAAGATCAGGATCATCTTTACCTGGTAAATGAACACTCAACCACTGTTCTGTTACTGCATGGCGATCTTTCAAGCCAGCCCAGCTTACATCACGTGATTTGACCCCACATGCTTTTGCTAGCTCATTCACGACATATTTAGTGTTCTCACCCACTTTATGGATTTTGACCATAAAGTGCTCACCATGGCCCGCAAATGAGAAGCCGAGATTCTCTTTTACAACAAAGTGTTCAGGTAATACTTTGATGTAGCCTTGTGAGGTTGGCTTACCGTGAAGCCATAAAAAGTTGTCCATTACATCAGACATAATCACACCGTTATAGTGGGCTACTGCTTAGTTAGCCTTGTGAATTAAAACAACTGCTTCGCATGCGATACCTTCTTTACGTCCAGTAAATCCTAAACGCTCAGAGGTTGTTGCTTTAACATTAATATTATCGATTGTTGTTTCTAAATCTTCAGCAATCGTTTTACACATGTCATCAATATGCGGTGCCATTTTAGGCGCCTGCGCAATAATGGTGACATCTAGGTTACCTAAGCGGTAACCTTTTGCTTTTACTTTATGGTAAACGTCACGCAGCAAAAATCGACTATCTGCGCCTTTCCACTCAGCATCAGTATCTGGGAAGTGACGGCCAATATCACCCGCGCCAATCGCGCCGAGTAAAGCATCACAAACAGCATGAAGCGCTACATCCCCATCTGAGTGGGCAATCAGCCCTTGCTCATAAGGTACGGCTACGCCACCAATAATTACTGGGCCTTCACCGCCAAATTTGTGCACATCAAAGCCGTGTCCAATTCGCATCATGCTTGTTCCTTTACCAATAATTGCAAATAAAATTCAGCCAGCGCTAAATCTTCAGGCTGGGTTACTTTTATATTATCCGCACGCCCTTTCACTAGACGTGGTGTTTTACCGCAGTGTTCCAACGCAGAGGCTTCATCTGTCACCATCGCGCCGTCACGTAATGCAGTTTGTAAGGCCTCACGTAACTCTTCAGCTTTAAACATTTGCGGAGTCAGCGCGTGCCATAAATCACTTCGGTCAACTGTGTTTGCGATCCCTTGTTCACCGTTACCACGCTTCATGGTATCGCGCACAGGCGATGCTAGGATTGCTCCGCAATCACTATGTAAAGCGGCATCGATCAAATTTTGAAGATCGCTCTGACGCAAACATGGACGAGCAGCATCATGCACTAATACCCAGCTATCATTCGGTACTTTTGCCAAACCTGCAAACACCGAATCTGCCCGCTCGGCACCACCATCAACAACCGTAATTCGCGGATCTTGCCCTAGCGGCAAATCAGCAAAATAAGGGTCGGAGGGAGTAATCGCAATAACGACATGCTGAATAGCAGGGTGGCTCAACAAGCGGTCGATGGTATGTTCTAAAATTGTTTTACCCGCAATGGATAGATATTGCTTAGGTCGGTCAGCAGCCATGCGGCTACCTACCCCTGCCGCTGGAACGACAGCAGTCAGTTGTTGGGTCATGTTAGAAGTTCGCTATTCATAATGGCAATACAGTGATAGTTAATTATCACCAACAATACGGAAAAATGTTTCTTTCGGTTTTATCATGCCAAGTTCATTTCTTGCTCGTTCTTCTACCGCTTCAAGGCCACGGTTAAGATCGAAAATTTCGACATACATTTGCTGATTACGCAGCGCGACTTCAGCATTCGCATGACGCTGAATCTCAACGTTATCTTTAACCTGCAAGTATTCCATCATGCCATTTTTTCCAAGCCAGAATTCATATTGTAGCCAGCACAGCACGGATAACATCAGTACAGTTAACAAACGCATGGAAATCCCACTCTATTTGGTTTTGTTATTCATACCTATTTGCCGAGCCCAAATGCAATTCATCATAAGCTCGGCAAATAAGACGCCTTCAACACGCTCGGCAATCATCCCACAATACGCGATTTCTGACTAGCATTCGCACGCATGTCTTTTTTATTTAAGTATAAAAA
>NZ_NOIF01000048.1 GCF_002265265.1 Photobacterium sanguinicancri | reverse complement strand
CCCTAGTTGAATAATATTCAGTTATTTTGCTTTTAAGTGAATTATATCTATATTGAGTGTTTTTTTGAGCAAAAAAAACGGTTGCCGAAGCAACCGTGTGAAAATATGCATTATTCGAACATAGAGTCTATGTGCGTTGCTTAAGATCGATATCAAGCTCTTCGTATACATGGCGAGCAAAACCGCGGCCAGCTTCGTGATAAATATTGAAGGCTGCATCAATGCCTAAATTTTCTAATTCTTCCATCTCATCGGCATATTTTGCAATAGCAGCAACTTTTCCTTTGTAGTTCAGCGTATTGATTTGCTCCATCGCAAAACTGTTAGCGTGGCTGTTTGGCATGGCAAGTAAGACTAACGAGATCTGATGGCTGCCGATCACCCGCGCCCAAAAATCTGGGTCAGTGGCATCGCCATGTAAAACGTTGCGACCCACAAGAAGGTGATCATCCACTGACTCCTCTCGTGTTTCAATGCCAATGACTTTATTACCATAACGTTCTACTAATTCGTCATAAGCACCACTACCGATACGACCCATACCTAAAATGAGTACCCTTGCTTGACCAAAATCAATCAGCTTATCGCTTGGGTTAAGTAGATCTGCATCATATTCTTTAAGCCATTTTGAAGTATCGTTATACAGTTTGTGGCCAATGCTGTTGAGTGGGGCTGCTATCAAAAACGAGATAGAGACGGTCATCGCAATCGCGACCAAGAAGCTACCTGGTAGCCAGCCTAATTTATAAGCTAAACCACTCACAATTAAGCCAAATTCACTGTAGTTGAATAGGGTTAATGTACCAAGTAACGATGTGCGTACACGGTAACGGAATAGGTGGAAAATGAGGTAATACAGAATCCCTTTGATGGGTAGTAAGAGCAATAAGATGACAGCCATAATTGCGCCATCTAAAGTTGGGGCTTCCGATAAACCAATATTAAGGAAGAAGCATACGAGGAGCAGCTCTTTCAGATTGAAGAGTGATTTGGACATCTCCGAAGCTTTCGGATGCGCCGCAAGCATCATACCTAGAATCAGCGCGCCAAGGTCTGCTTTTAAGCCAACAAGCTCAAAGAGTCCAGCACCTGCTACTAACGCCAAGAAGATTGAATACAACACCAGCATTTCACCGTGCCCTGCTTTGTCCAAAATACGAAACATAAGCGGACGCAAGAAAGGGAGTGCAAATAGCCCTAGTGCAGTGATCTCAGGGATCTTACCCGTTGATATAGTTAAGAACAGCACGGCGAAGATATCCTGCATAACCAGAATACCAATGGCTAAGGTGCCGTATGTTGCATTCAACTCACCTTTATCTTGCAGGGCTTTAATCGCAAAAACGGTACTTGAAAAAGAAAGCGAAAAACCAAGAAGTGCTAGATGGGCAAGGCTTAAATCAGCGAGCATGCCTAAACCGAGTTGTTTTAAACCGAGTAAGGCAAGGGTAAATAACCCGGTTGATAGTAGGTTATGGAGTGTTGCGCCCCCCCAAATTTCTTTGGTCAGCAGGGTTTTAACATCTAACTTTAAGCCGATAGTAAAGAGAAGTAGGGTAACACCAAGATCAGCCAGCATGGAGAGAGTGTCAGTGCTTTGCACTCCCATGCTGCTTAGCCCAAATCCAGCGACAAGGAAGCCGACGAGAGGAGGGAGTTTGCATTGCATTGCAATAAAACCCGCAATGAAGGCGGTGATAATAAAAACGAGTTCCATGGTGGGGGTGATGCTCCTTCTCTCTTGAACGCAAAATATTGCACGAGAATATAACACAAGGGCCATACGTCTGGTGACGTATGGCCCTTAAATAACTGTTACAAATTAAGAGTCTTAGTGTAGTGATGTGGTTAAGGTGGGTTTAATAAACGTTAACCACTCTACTTGTTGCTGCTCTTAATCTTCCAGTAGACGTTGTAATAACACACCATTTAGCATTGCGCGTTTAATCATTGAAAAAGCGCCAATGGTAGGGTGCGAAACAAGCTCTGATGGCACTATCGGCAAGTCTTTATGGAACGTTGATAGTGATTGCGTTTCAATGCAGCGACGAATAGCGGGTAAGACCACATCTTTAGCTTGAGTAATATTCCCTGCTAAGACAATTTTTTGTGGATTAAATAAGTTAATGGTCATCGCGAGTGCTTTACCCAGCTGATTTCCGACCTTAATTAACGCTTGGCTAGCAAGCTCGTCGCCTTTATTGGCAGCTTCACAAATCGCGAGCATGGTGATGTCTTCAAGCTCTTGTAAGCTGCTTGAATAACCCTGGTCGAGTAGTTTTTGTACTTGGGCAATAACAGCAGGATCAGATGCGACTGTTTCAAGGCAACCAAAGTTACCACATTGGCATTTGTCACCGAGTGGGTCGATTTGAATATGACCAATCTCACCTACATTACGATTAAAACCAAGAAAGACTTGGCCATTAACAATAATACCTGCGCCAGTACCGTGATGGACACTAACTAAGATTGAGTCTTTACAGTCACGACTTGCACCAAAGTAGTGTTCAGCCAGTGCGAGTCCGCGAATATCATTACCGACAAAACAAGAAACACCAAAGGTTTCAGTGATGATACCTGCGAGTGGGAATTTATCGACTTCAATGTTAGGCATATATTCAATAATGCCTTTTTCAGGGTCGATAAGGCCCGGAAGTGTGATACCAAACGCGACTAATTCCTTCATAACAGCTTCATTATCAGCAATAAACTGATGAATGTGCTTCATTAAGCCTGAAAGTAGCGCATCTTGGGTTTCGTAATGGAATTGTGTCGCCATACCTGCGATATATTTACCGCTTAAGTCGTATAGCGTTAACTCAATTAAATCACGCCCTAGTCGGATAGCAATTGAGTGAAAAGCAGCTGACTCCGTTGTCAGCGAAATAGCACGTCGACCACCTGTCGATGCTTGTTGCGCGACCTCTTTTATAAGGCCACGCTCAAGTAACTGGCGGGTAATTTTAGTAACACTTGCGGGAGCAAGTTGACTTACGTCTGCAACCTGAATCCGTGAAATAGGGCCTTGTAAGTCGATCAGTCTATATACAGCAGCGCTGTTCAGCTGCTTTACTAGATCTACATTACCAATTTGTCCGCCTGTCATAGTTTAGTTCTGCTCGTATTCACCGTTAACAACAGTCGCCCGAACATTGAATTGACGATCAAAAATAGTCAGGTTAGCAACCATGCCTTTTTTGATGGCACCCAGTTTGTTATCCACACCAATAGCGCGTGCAGGATACAGAGTAGCCATACGAATCGCTTCGTCCAGGGCGATACCTGCATGCTCGACACTATTTGCTACTGCTTCAATCATTGTCAGTGCCGAGCCGCCAAGTGTGCCATTTTCATCAACACACTTGCCATCACGATAATATACTTTCTTACCGACAAAAATAAAGTGATCCATGTCTGCTCCTGCAGGTGCAGTTGCGTCGGTGACCAGTACGAGCTTCTCACCTTTCATGCGATGCGCCATACGGATGTTGGCATAATCAACATGGAAACCATCAGCAATAATACCCGTATAGACTTCAGGTGTATCGTAAATGGCACCTACCATCCCTGGTTCACGGCCAGCGATAGGGGTCATTGCATTGAATAGGTGAGTGGCAAAAGTAATGCCAGATGCAAAGCCTCGGCGTGCTTCAACATACGTAGCATTGGTGTGGCCCGCTGAAACAACAATACCAGCTTCAACTAATTGCTCGATGTGCTCGTGCGAATTTTGTTCAGGGGCAAGAGTTACTTTCGTTACGACATCTGCGTTATCACAGATAGTTTGGATCATGTCATCATCAGAACGACGAATATGATCAACACTGTGAATGCCTTTCTTCATAACGTTTAGGTATGGACCTTCAAGGTGCAAGCCTAAAGAATGGTTATTGTATTTGCTCTGGTATTCACGTTCTGCAGCAATAGCGGCTTTCATGTCTGCATCTGATGAGGTGATCAGTGTTGGTAAAAAGCTAGTACAACCTGATTTCAGGTTCGCAAGGTGCATGGTATGAATAGTATCTGCGTTGATTTCATCGTTAAGCATTACGCCACCACAACCATTCAGTTGTAGATCGATAAAACCTGGCGTGAGTTCAGCGCCATCTAAATCAAGGGTTTTGATATCTTGAGGAAGTTCGGTAACAGGGCATACGGCATGAATGTTCACGCCGTCAATGATGACGGCGTGGTTATTCAGCACATCGCTACCGGTAAAAATGCGGCAATTGGTAAGCGCGTACATGAACAGTTCCTTATTAAAGGTTTTTGATATTTTCAGCTTCAAGTTCTTGGAAGTAGTTTACTGTCTTCACTTTTAGCTCTTGTGTTGCAGCTTCATCACAAACAATCAGTGATTTAGGGTGAAGTTGCAGTGCTGATACTGTCCACAAGTGATTTACAGAGCCTTCAACAGCAGCTTGTAGTGCTTGTGCTTTGTTGTGGCCTGTAACCAGAATCATGATTTCAGCTGAATCAAGTAGTGTACCTACACCAATCGTTAGTGCGTATTTAGGCACTTGCTCGATATCGCCATCGAAGAAACGAGAGTTAGCAATACGAGTATCTTGGGTCAATGTTTTGATGCGAGTACGAGAAGAAAGTGACGATGCTGGCTCGTTAAAAGCAATGTGACCGTCGTTACCCACGCCACCCATGAATAGGTTGATGCGTCCGTAAGACTTAATTTTGTCTTCGTAACGTTGGCATTCTGCTTCGTGGTTATCTGTATTACCGTTAAGAAGATTGATATTTTCTTCTTGAATATCAATGTGATTGAAGAAGTTACCATACATAAAGCTACGGTATGATTCAGGGTGATCCGCTGAAATGCCAATGTATTCATCCATGTTGAAGGTAACAACATGCTTGAAACTTACTTCGCCGGCTTCATAAAGTTCAATTAAACGCTTGTAAGTGGTTAATGGCGTGCCACCAGTTGGCAGACCAAGAACAAATGGACGCTCCGCAGTTGGCTGAAATTTGTTAATAGAATCAGCGATATGGCGTGCTGACCACAAACCTACATCTTTAGCGTTATTAAGCGGGATTAGTCTCACAGTGACACCTCATTCAAGATTGATAATACGGTAAAAATATTAACGGCTTCTTGCCTTTGTTTCGAATGATAAAATAAGTTTTATGATCGAGCTAGCAAAATCGCCTAGATCTTGTCTCTACAGGTGATAAAGATCACAAATGATGACCTTTTAATTTGCGGGGCGAAATTAATTTCTTAAACTGCAAAGGACTAAATCGGATAGCAAAATAAGTTATCTAAATTACATCTAAGAAACCATAGGGGGAACTAAGGGTGAATATTCTTGGATATTTTCAAAAAGTAGGTAAAGCATTGATGGTGCCAGTCGCCACATTGCCTGCCGCAGCAATCTTAATGGGTATTGGTTACTGGATTGACCCAGTAGCTTGGGGCGGTAACAGTGCACTAGCAGCGTTTTTGATTAAAGCTGGTGCCGCTATTATCGACAATATGTCTGTACTCTTCGCAATTGGTGTTGCGTACGGCATGTCTAAAGATAAAGACGGTGCAGCTGCACTTTCTGGTTTTGTTGGCTTCTTAGTTGTTACAACGCTGCTTTCTCCGGGCGCTGTTGCACAAATTCAAGGTATTGACCCAAGTGCAGTTCCTGCCGCGTTTGGTAAAATCAATAACCAATTCGTAGGTATCCTTGTTGGTATCACTTCTGCTGAAATCTACAACCGTTTCTCTGCTGTAGAGCTTCACAAAGCACTAGCATTCTTCTCTGGTAAGCGTTTGGTTCCTATCCTAACGTCTTTCGCTGGTATCTTTATTGCTTTCGTTCTGATGTACGTCTGGCCTGCTGTATACGGTGGTCTAGTAAGCTTCGGTGAAACAATTCAAGGTATGGGTGAGGTAGGTGCTGGTCTTTACGCATTCTTCAACCGTCTATTGATTCCTGTTGGTCTTCACCACGCACTTAACTCAGTATTCTGGTTTGACGTAGCGGGTATTAACGATATTCCTAACTTCCTTGGTGGCGCGAAATCTATCGCTGAAGGTACGGCAACTGTAGGTGTTACAGGTATGTACCAAGCTGGTTTCTTCCCAATCATGATGTTTGGTCTACCTGGTGCTGCACTTGCGATGTACCACACAGCTAAAGCGAAGAATAAAGAAAAAGTGGCATCTATCATGATCGCTGCAGGTTTCGCATCATTCTTCACGGGTGTTACAGAGCCGCTAGAATTCGCATTCATGTTCCTAGCGCCTGCACTATACGTAGTTCACGCAGCACTTGCTGGTCTATCTGTATACATCGCTGCATCTATGCAGTGGATTGCTGGCTTCGGTTTCTCTGCAGGTTTAGTAGATATGGTTCTATCTACTCGTAACCCACTAGCAGTTAACTGGTACATGCTAATCGTACAGGGCGTTGTATTCTTCGGTCTTTACTACACTATCTTCCGCACAGTTATCGTTAAGTTCAATCTTAAGACGCCTGGTCGTGAAGATGATGATGTAGAAGAATCTGGTGTAACTGGCTCTAAAGAAACAGGTGAACTTGCTAAGCAATACCTTAAAGCGCTTGGCGGTCACGGTAACCTAGAAAACATCGATGCTTGTATCACACGTCTACGTCTTACTCTTAAAGACAGTAGCCTTGCGAACGAAAAAACATTGAAAGCACTAGGTGCAATGGGTGTGGTTAAACTAGGTTCAAACAACCTACAAGTTATCCTTGGCCCACTAGCTGAAATCGTTGCTGGCGAAATGAAAAAAATCCCAGCATCTGAAGACCTATCTGCAGTAAAACTGCCTTAGTCTCTTCAAACAGCTAAGTAAGTGTTAATTGTTATCGGCCTCTATTTGAGGCCGATATTTTAAGTAGAAGCAGAGCTTAAAGGAGATGATTTCTGTACCCCTCATTGTCATGGTGCATTTAATAATGGCAAAGATGATGGAAGGTTCAGAAGTTATTTCGGTGACTTCCCCTTGTTTTTCAGGGGCAGGTTGTTCTCAATCCCATTGTGGACTCCTGAGTGGAATGTTGTTTATTGGTGCTAAATTGGCATTGTGATAAAATGATGTATTGTATTAGCCCCGCTATTGCGGGTTTTTTTTATCCATATCAACAAACAATGCATACTATTTGTTGAGTCGTGAGCCATATTTATGGATCATAGAAGACTCAAAAATCCTGTAAGCACACGAGGTCTAATTGATGAGTGAATCTGAAGCTCGTCCATCAAACTTTATCCGCCAAATTATTGATGCGGATTTAGCCAGTGGCAAACATTCAAACGTCCATACCCGATTCCCGCCGGAGCCGAACGGCTACCTGCATATTGGCCATGCTAAATCTATTTGTTTGAACTTCGGTATCGCTCAGGACTACCAGGGACAATGTAATCTTCGCTTTGATGATACTAACCCTGAGAAAGAAGACATCGAGTACGTTGAGTCTATTAAGAACGATGTTAACTGGTTAGGCTTCGAGTGGAGCGGTGAGATTTGTTACTCATCTAACTACTTCGATAAGCTACACGGGTTTGCAGTTGAACTAATTAATAAAGGCTTAGCGTACGTTGATGAGCTAAGTCCAGAGCAGATGCGCGAATACCGTGGCACATTAACTGAGCCAGGTAAGCATAGCCCATACCGTGATCGTAGTGTTGACGAAAACATTGCACTGTTTGATCAAATGAAAAATGGTGAGATTGAAGAAGGCAAGATGTGTCTTCGTGCCAAGATCGATATGGCTTCACCATTTATGGTAATGCGCGATCCGGTTATTTACCGTGTTCGTTTTGCTACTCACCACCAAACTGGTGATAAGTGGTGCATCTACCCAATGTATGACTTTACGCATTGTATTTCGGATGCGTTAGAAGGCATTACGCACTCAATTTGTACGTTAGAATTCCAAGATAACCGCCGTCTATATGATTGGGTTTTGGATAACATCACAATTGAGTGTCAACCGCATCAGTACGAGTTCAGCCGCCTGAATCTTGAATACACGGTAATGTCTAAGCGTAAGCTAAACCAACTGGTTACTGATAAATTAGTATCAGGTTGGGATGATCCACGTATGCCAACTATCTCAGGTTTACGTCGTCGTGGCTTTACGTCGGCATCTATCCGTGAATTCTGTAAGCGTATTGGTGTAACTAAGCAAGATAACACGATCGAAATGAGCTCGCTTGAGTCTTGTATTCGTGATGATCTAAATACCAATGCACCGCGTGCAATGGCTGTGCTTGATCCGATTAAAGTTGTTATCGAAAACTTTGGTGATACTGAAGTACTAACGGTTGCTAACCACCCGAACAACCCAGAGATGGGTGAGCGTCAGGTGCCATTTAGCCGTGAAGTTTACATCGAGCGTGATGACTTCCGTGAAGAAGCGAACAAGAAGTACAAACGTCTAGTTTTAGGCAAAGAAGTACGTCTACGTGGCGCGTATGTGATCAAAGCTGAACGTATCGAAAAAGATGCGGAAGGTAACATCACAACGATCTTCTGTACTTACGATGCTGATACGTTAGGTGTGAACCCTGCTGATGGCCGTAAAGTGAAAGGTGTAATTCACTGGGTATCCGCAGAAGCGGGTCTTTCAGCTGAATTCCGTTTATACGATCGTTTATTCACAGTGCCAAACCCGGCAGCTGCTGATGATTTTGTTGCGGTTATTAACCCTGAATCGCTAGACGTGCAAAATGGCTTTGTTGAGCCATCGTTGCAAACGGCAGAAGCTGAGAAAGCATTTCAGTTTGAGCGTACAGGTTATTTCTGTGCTGATATTAAAGACTCTTCTGCAGAGAAGCTTGTTTTTAACCGTACTGTTGGTCTACGTGATACTTGGGCAAAAATTGGTGATTAATCACTGGTTATAACGCACAAACAAAAAACCAGCCTTCGGGCTGGTTTTTTTATCGTTAATTTAATGCAGTGGATTAAGTGTTGAGCTCTTAATCTTATAATTTTAGTCGCTGCAGTAAATTATTTTTGGTCGTGAAGGCTTTCGTCTTCTGTGCAGTTACCTTCCATGCAATGACCGTAGAGGTATAGGCTATGGTTAGTTAACTTTACATTAAAGCTTGAAGCAATTTGCTTCTGGCGTTCTTCAATTACATCATCAGAGAACTCAATTACTTTGCCACAATCAAGACACACTAGGTGATCATGGTGATGTTGAGTCGCTAATTCAAAAACAGACTTGCCGCCTTCGAAGTGATGGCGTGTCACGATGCCAGCATCATCAAATTGGTTTAAGACGCGGTAAACAGTCGCAAGGCCAATCTCTTCACCAATATCGATTAGTTTTTTATACAAATCTTCAGCACTAATGTGCTGGCAATCTGGTTGTTGTAACACTTCTAAAATCTTTAGACGTGGAAGCGTAACCTTCAAACCTGCTTGTTTTAGTGCATGGTTATTATCTGACATCTGGGTTTCCTATTGGCTAGCCGCAAAGTTGGTCTGCGGTAGTCTTTCTCGTATTTATTTATTATAAGTGACGATAAGGTAACAATAAACCTTAAAAGCGGATGAATCTAGTCAGCCTCAAATAATTAGTCTGTTTTTTAAATCGTCATATGCGTATGTGTGAATGCTTAGTTGGTTATAGTTATTCTTACTGTAAATAAATTCGCTTTTTTTGTTGTTACTAAATTGTTAGTCTTTGTGTCTAAGCCTCATCGTACCAGTTGAAAGGAATCGGCCTGTGTATAAATACTATAAACCCAATATTGTTCGGCATGCATTAAATCTTTGGCCTCCTTTTTGGGGAGCGGGGATTAACATAACTCACATCAGCGATGATTTTCGGGCGGTAGACGTAAAGCTTAAATTACGTTGGTGGAATAAAAATGCTAATCGTACTCAGTATGGGGGCAGCATATTTTCACTGACGGATCCTATTTATGCATTAATGCTGATGGGAATCTTAGGCAATGAGTATTATGTTTGGGATAAACAAGCCGATATTAACTTTTTAAAACCAGGCAGTTCTGATCTGAGTGCACAGTTTGTTATATCAGATGATTGTGTACGTTGGATTAAGCAACACACTGCGACAGGTGATAAATGCTTCCCTGAATTTGTTGTGAATGTGATGAATGCAGAGGGAGATATCGTGGCAACAGTGAAACGTGTGCTCTATGTCCGTAAAAAACCGCACTTTCGTGAAGATTCCACAAATGCAGAGGAAGCACATCAGTAGTCGATTTTTCGTATCTGCGAATAAAGATGATATCGAAGCTAGTATCTAAATGTGTCATTACGTTTTAGCAGGCAATAAAAAACGCGCTTAAAAGCGCGTTTTTTTGATGCCGAAATAAATTAGTCTGCTAATTCAGCTAGGCACATTTCTTCATAGATTTGACCAACCCACTTCTGAACACGTTCTTCAGTTAGTTCAGGCTGGCGATCTTCGTCAACACATAGGCCTACAAAGTGATTATCATCAACTAAGGCTTTAGATGCTTCAAACTCGAAGCCTTCTGTAGAGAAGTGACCAACAACTGTTGCACCACGGCTTTCTACGATGTCACGTAAGCTACCCATCGCATCGCAGAAGTATTCTGCGTAATCTTCTTGGTCACCACAACCAAAGATAGCAACAAGCTTGGTTGAAAAGTCGATGCCTTCCAGTTCAGGGAAGAAATCATCCCAATCACACTGAGCTTCACCGTAGTACCAAGTAGGGATACCTAACAGAAGAAGATCAAAATTATCGATGTCTTCTTTGCTGCTTTTAGCAATGTCTTTAACTTCAACTAAGTTTTTGCCTAGTTGCTTTTGAATCATTTTCGCGACAGCTTCGGTATTACCTGTGTCGCTACCAAAGAAGAGTCCAACGCTCGCCATAGTAGAGATTACCCGTATATAAGATTATGACCGAAAAAATATTAACGGTTTTTAGTAACTAGTTCAGGAAACGCCTGAAATAATTTTAATGATAATCGTTTTGATCAACTAGTGCGATAGCTTTTGTATCGAACTATCTCCATGATTATCATATGTTCAGTGAACACGCTGCTTAGCATGTGATTTTATGCTAAGAAACAAAACATTATCCGAGCCCAGCACCTTCCCAACTTAGTTGGATTAACCCTTTGGTTATAAAGCCTGCACAGCCCAGAAATAGCACTAGCCAAACAATTTTCCGTCCAAACGGTGGCACATTGCCTTGATTGAGCACATCTTTTATCGCCATTCCGATAAAGAAAAAGATCAATGCAAATAACAAGTCCAATCCGATGGATTCAAGCAGATCCATATGCTCGTATAACACACTGTCTCCCTACAACGTTTGAGCTAGGGCGAGACTATAACATAACCCATAGCTCACTGTTAACGCTTGCAAACGGTAATCAGCAATATTGATAGCGATACCATCAAGAGAGCTCAGTGCGATAAGGCATTGGTTATAATGCGCGTTACGAATTCAAGAAGTTTAGAATAATTCGGCTAACGACGTCGGGTTTTTCAGCATGGAGCCAGTGGCCTGTATTGGCGACCATATGGGCTTTAGCGTTGGGGAATTGTTTCGCAACGTCATTTCGGTGTGCCGTTTGAATATATTCGGAATTTTGACCTTTAATAAATAAAGTTTTACCAGTGAAAGGCTCAATAGGGGACCAACCCATAATGGTTGAATAATTGGCAATGAGTGCCTCAACATTGAAGCGCCATGCATACCCGTTATCGCCTTTGGCAAAAGACTTTAGTAGGAACTGACGTACCCCAGGTTCAACCACATGCTGAGCTAAGTAGGTTTCCGCTTCGCTTCGCTTGCTTACTGTATGTTTTGCTACTTCGAGTAGGCCTGCAAACACATTTTTATGGCGGTGTTCTTGGTAAGCAACAGGGGCAATATCCATGACGATAAGTTGGGTTAAGCGATCTTGAGCGATCTCGCTTAATGCCATGGCAACTTTACCACCCATCGAGTGACCAATTACAGAGAACGTATTGAGCTGAAGATCATCTACGACGGTGAGCACGTCTTGTGCCATCTCACGGTAGGTAAAACAGTCACTTTTAGGCGACTGACCATGATTGCGTAGATCCACGCTGATCACTTGGTAGTGTTCTTTAAGTACTCGGGCTAACAAGCCGAGGTTGTCTAAACTGCCAAAAAGGCCATGGATCAAAATGATCGCTTCGCCTTCGCCTTCCACGCGATAATGAAGATTCACCGACTAATTTCTCTTGTTGTTAATGGTTTTCCGTAGAGTATAACCGTATATCACGTTATAATCGCATCGTGAATTTTTAAACGGAACGATAATGAACACTACGATGAAGACGATTGAAGTCGACGACGAGCTATACCGCTATATTGCTAGCCAAACTCAGCATATAGGTGAAAGTGCCTCTGACATTCTGCGTCGATTACTGATGATGCCTCAGGAAAACCTTCAGGTTGCAGTTGCACCTGAAACGGTAATGCCTGTTCGCCCACGCGGTATCGTTGTAAGTAAAGATGCTGGTAATACACCGCAAATCGATCGTGTAAAAGAAATGCGATCGCTATTGATCTCTGACGAGTTCGCGGCACAGGAAAAAGCCATTGGTCGCTTTATGATGATCCTATCATCTCTTTATCGCATTGATTCTAAAGGGTTCACAGAAGCTGCGGCCATTAAGGGGCGTACGCGTGTATATTTCGCAGATCAAGAAGAGACTTTACTTGCGAGTGGCAAAACGACAAAACCAAAAGCCATTCCTGAGACACCTTTCTGGGTAATTACAAATACGAATACTGACCGTAAACGCCAAATGGTTGATCAACTGATGACTAAAATGGGCTTCGGTGGTGATATTACCGAAAAAGTTTGCGGTGAAATTTAAGGGCAATAAGCCTCTCTTTTTACAAGGATAGAAAATTTTATGGCGATTCATCCTCGTGCTGGGCAGCAAGCCCAGCAAGAAGATATGCACAATATTCCAGCGTTAGTGGCTAATTACTTCCTAATTGAACCTAAGGCTAATAATCCGCAGCAAGCAGTTGCTTTCGGGACTTCTGGTCACCGTGGTACCGCCGATAAAGGCACGTTTAATCAGCATCATATTTGGGCCATTGCTCAAGCGGTAGCTGAAGTACGTGCAGAAAAAGGTGTTACAGGTCCGCTTTTCTTAGGTAAAGATACTCATGCACTGTCAGAGCCTGCATTTACTTCTACATTAGAAGTGCTTGTAGCGAATGGTGTTCAGGTTGTTATCCAAGTCGGTAAAGGTTATACCCCAACACCGGGTATCTCGCATTCCATCCTTTGCCATAATAAAGTGAATACTGACAAAGCTGACGGTATTGTTATTACGCCTTCACATAACCCACCGCAAGACGGCGGCATTAAGTACAACCCTGTACATGGTGGCCCAGCGGAAGGTGAACTCACTACAGCAATTGAAGCGCGTGCTAACGCGATTATTGCGAATGGTTTAGTGGACGTGAAGCGTGTTGCGATTGAAGATGCATTGGCAAGTGAGCTTGTTGTAGAGCTAGATTTGGTTGCACCTTATGTTGACGATCTTGTTAATGTAATCGACATGGCTGCAATTCAAAAAGCGAAGCTAACTATCGGTGTTGACCCTCTGGGTGGCTCTGGCATTGAATACTGGCGCCAGATTGCGGCACATTACGGCTTAGACCTGACGCTGGTGAACGAGTCTATCGATCCATCGTTCCGTTTTATGTCATTAGATAAAGATGGCGTAGTACGTATGGATTGCTCGTCTCCTTACGCAATGGCTGGCTTACTTGCGCACAAAGACAAGTACGACTTAGCGTTTGGTAATGACCCTGATTACGATCGCCATGGTATTGTCACGCCAGCAGGTTTAATGAACCCGAACCATTACTTGGCAGTGTGCATTGATTACTTATACCGTCACCGTCCTGACTGGTCTGAAAGTGTTGCGGTTGGTAAAACATTAGTATCAAGCGCCTTGATTGACCGTGTGGTTGCTGACCTTGGCCGTGAGCTTTGTGAAGTACCAGTTGGGTTTAAGTGGTTTGTTGATGGTTTGTATTCTGGTGAGCTAGGCTTTGGTGGTGAAGAGAGTGCAGGTGCATCTTTCTTACGTACCAATGGTACGCCTTGGTCTACCGACAAAGACGGCATCTTACTTTGTCTTTTAGCTGCTGAAATTACAGCGGTGACAGGTAAGAATCCGCATGAATATTACCTAGATCTCGTGGCTAAGCATGGTGAGTCCCAGTATAACCGCCTACAAGCTGTTGCCAATGGTGAGCAAAAAGCAGTACTAAGTAAGCTTTCACCTGAAATGGTAGCGGCAGAAACACTGGCTGGTGATCCTATCACTGCGCGTTTAACACACGCATCAGGTAATGGCGCTGCAATTGGTGGCTTGAAAGTAACCACTGATAACGGTTGGTTTGCTGCTCGTCCATCAGGCACTGAAGATATCTACAAGATCTACTGCGAAAGTTTCAAAGGCGAAGAACACCTTCGTTTAATTGAAAGCGAAGCACAAGAAATTGTGAGTAAAGTATTTGCAGACGCAGGTTTGTAATTAGCCTTACAGCTAGATTATTACATGATGAAAAGACGCCAAGCGGCGTCTTTTTTTATGTCTGAAATTCGGCTACTTCGCGATAAGGTCGTTGTTATGCAAAGGCCAATGATCGGGAACGATAAACCATACTTGGTCATTTTGGTCGATTGCCTGAGTTGGCGTCGTCAACTGATCTAGTTCAAGGTATGGTGATTTTTTTTGTGTACTGGTGCTGGGACGAGGCGGGCAGATCCACTGAGGTTTACTAAGAGTAAAGAACTGATAATGCTGTTTGGTTAATGCAATCGCTTGATGTTTGAAACACCACTTACCGTTAACGGTTGCTGGGTTTATTGCAATGTTCGACCCCTGTTGTTTGTCATCTATGCAATCAAATAGCCTGCCTTGCATGATCAGGCGTTTGTGTCGAATTAAACCGTATTGCGATTGGAGCACTGTCTGATAAGCGGGGTGTTCAGTGAGGCGCAATTGATGATCAACCATTCGTGCGGTTTTTTTATCAAGGTTGTCACTGGCATTTGGACCAAGCCATTGCCCCTGATAGGCAAGATAAAACTTGATTGCAACCTCCCAATGTTCTACCTCGTTCGTGCGTAAGTTTTTGACCAGAAAATCGATAGCGCCTAGCGTTTGGTTTTGCCAATTTAGCTGCACTTCTTCCGCCACGAGTGCGTAATCTGGGTGAGCATTGATCAGCTGTAGCCAAAGCCATTGATAGTAAAACCCTAAGCGTCGGTTCCCTTCATAAGCCTCAATGTTGGGGATATGAGCCTTGTTTTTGAATGCAGTTAACCAAGCATCATCAATTTGGAATCGCTGTTGGATGGTGAGCGAGGGGAGGGTTAATACCGCATTGAAGTCGTTTGCGATTTGTTGGACGTTGTCATAACAAAGTTGTGTTTTCATTCAATACATTATCTAAATGGCTTTTCACCATTGTAAGCGGGTGATCTGGATGATGACAATGGCTACACTATAGGTATTAACTTCACCTGTCGTCAAATGGAAGACTGAATGAATAATTTAAAATTAGAAGCTGTATTAAATAAGCTACTTAGCCCACACTTAATCAAAGACTACTGCCCAAATGGCTTACAGGTTGAAGGTAAGGCTGAAGTTAAAAAAATTGTGACTGGCGTGACAGCTTGTCAGGCTTTAATTGATCGCGCTATTGAAGAAAAAGCCGATGCGCTAGTGGTTCATCACGGTTTCTTCTGGAAAGGTGAAGCCGCTGAAATCCGAGGCATGAAGTTTCGTCGAATCAAAGCGCTGATGGATAACGGCATTAATTTATACGCTTATCATTTGCCGTTAGATGTCCACTCAGAGATCGGTAATAATGCACAACTCGCTAAACTGTTAGGGTTTGATGTACTGGGTGGCTTGGAAGCGGATAACCCGAAATCCGTAGCAATTCACGGTCAACTTGAAGAGCCATTAACAGGTGAAGAGTTGGCGGCACGTATCGCGATGACCTTACATCGTGAGCCTTTGCATATTGGTGATAATGCGCCTGCTGAAATTAAAACCGTCGGTTGGTGTACTGGTGGTGGTCAGGATTTTATCGAATTAGCAGCACAGAAAGGCCTTGATGCCTTTATTTCTGGTGAGGTATCTGAGCGGACAACCCATATTGCACGTGAATTAGGCATTCATTATTTCGGTGCAGGGCACCATGCGACAGAGCGCTATGGCGTGAAAGCATTGGGTGAGTGGCTGGTGCAAGAGCACCAGTTTGATGTAACTTTCATTGATATTGATAATCCAGTTTAGTGGTGTAGGCATCATTGATGCCTGCTTCATGAATACAGCCTCGTTTGGTACGTATGATTGGTATAAAAAAGGGTTGCCACTGGCAACCCTTTTTCGTTCTAGCTATTGTATTTTAAGGCTATTCACGCTCATGAATTGGCTGGAATTCACGTTGTGTGTAACCCGTGTAAAGCTGACGAGGACGACCAATACGGTTTGTAGGATCGGCATGCATCTCGCTCCAGTGCGCAATCCAGCCAACAGTACGCGACATCGCGAAAATTACTGTAAACATAGATACTGGAATACCGATAGCTTTCAGGATGATACCTGAGTAGAAATCGACGTTCGGATATAATTTCTTATCAATAAAGTATGGGTCAGAAAGTGCAATACGCTCGAGTTCCATTGCTACATCAAGTAGTGGATCTTGAATGTTAAGCTCTTCCAATACCTCATGACATGCTTCACGCATTACAGTTGCACGTGGGTCATAGTTCTTGTAAACACGGTGACCGAAGCCCATTAAGCGGAACGGGTCATCTTTATCTTTAGCGCGATCAATGTATTCAGGGATCTGATCAACACTGCCAATTTCTTCGAGCATCTTCAGACAAGCTTCATTAGCGCCACCATGCGCAGGGCCCCAAAGTGATGCAATACCTGCTGCAATACAAGCAAATGGGTTAGCACCAGAAGAACCTGCAAGACGTACGGTTGACGTTGATGCATTTTGTTCATGATCAGCGTGCAGGGTGAAAATTTTGTCCATAGCACGTGCGACAACCGGGCTAACTTCGTACTCTTCACAAGGTGTAGCGAACATCATATGCAAGAAATTTTCTGCATAATCAAGATCATTGCGAGGGAAGATAAACGGTTGGCCAATGGAATATTTGTAACACATCGACGCTAATGTTGGCATTTTAGACAATAGACGGAAGGCCGTGATTTCACGGTGCTCGTCGTTATTAATATCTAATGAATCATGATAGAAGGCGGCAAGTGCCCCAACCACACCACACATAACAGCCATTGGGTGCGCATCACGACGGAATCCATGGAAAAAGCTCGCAATTTGCTCGTGTACCATAGTGTGACGAGTCACAGTGGTACGGAAGTTTTCGTACTCTTCACG
Organism: Photobacterium sanguinicancri; assembly: GCF_002265265.1. Taxonomy (GTDB): domain Bacteria; phylum Pseudomonadota; class Gammaproteobacteria; order Enterobacterales; family Vibrionaceae; genus Photobacterium; species Photobacterium sanguinicancri. Next base: position 10,346 of record NZ_NOIF01000048.1, on the reverse strand, counting down.
AGTCGGTACTTCGCCATATAATAGGACGTAACAAACTTCAAGGTAATCAGCATTGTTGGCGAGTTGATCAATAGGGTAGCCGCGGTGCAGAAGAATACCTTTATCACCATCAATGTAGGTGATTTGTGATTCACACGAAGCAGTGGCTAGAAAACCAGGGTCGAATGTGAAGTAACCGTTAGCGCCTAGTTTACGCACATCAATTACCTCTGGCCCCTGAGTGCCCCCGATAATCGGCAATTCGATAGGAGCCTTCCCTTCAATATGAAGAGTAGCGTTCTTATCTGCCATAACAATCTCCTTTGTTTTTTATAATCCTAATCCAAGGCGGATGCATATTTGTTGTACCGCCCGAAGCTCATTTTGTCAATTTTTGTGCTGTGATGTGTGCGCTTGTTAATAACTTTCGATAAAAACGTACGAATTCCCGAAACCGTGTTAGATGTCATGTTAAGAGGTTTGTAATTGGTTGTTACGGGGCATATAATCGCGGCAGGTCTCTAGCACAGCTATGCTGGTAACAAATGTTCTAGTCATCAATGTTATTAGTAACTTAAAGCTATAAATGTTCTAAATGTATAGTAGAACAACATAATAACCGTAAGTTACTAAAATGTTACATTTGTTTGAGAGGCTAAGTGGAAAAATGAACTGGAGAGTTCATTCATAAAAATAATGCGCTCCAAAGGAGCTGAGTGGGCAATGACCGTGAAAGTAAAAAAGCCAAGACCTGTCAACCTCGACCTACAGACGATTCGCTTTCCTCTGACTGCGATTGCGTCGATCGTACACCGTGTATCCGGCGTTATTACGTTTGTTTCTATTTCTATCCTACTGTGGCTGCTCAACATGTCACTTTCTTCCCCTGAAGGCTTTGCAAGTGCTGCCGACATCGTCGATAGCTTCTTTGTGAAATTTGTTCTGTGGGGAATCCTAACTGCGCTGTTTTATCACATCGTTGTGGGTATCCGCCATTTAATGATGGATATGGGGTATTTCGAAGAAATGGAAACTGGGATTGCAAGCGCTAAAGTCAGCTTCGCAATTACAGCGGTACTTTCTGTATTTGCAGGAGGCTTAGTATGGTAGGCAATGTTTCAACTGTCGGCCGTAATGGCATACATGACTTCATTCTAATTCGTGCAACTGCACTGATCCTTACACTTTACACCTTCTATATGGTCGGATTCTTCGCATTTGGTCCGGAACTAACGTTTGAAACTTGGTCTGCATTTTTTGGCCAGTTAAGTACCCGTGTATTCACACTGCTAGCGTTACTTTCGATCTTAGTACATGCATGGATTGGCCTGTGGCAAGTACTCACTGATTATATTAAACCCGCAGCTTTACGTGCAGGGCTTCAGTTGGGAGTGGTTGTTGTTCTTCTTGTTTACCTGTTTTCAGGTTTTTTAATAGTGTGGGGTGCGTAAGTGAGCATTGCAGTTCGAGAATTTGATGCTGTTGTTATTGGTGCTGGTGGTGCAGGTATGCGCGCCGCACTTCAAATTTCTGAGCAAGGCTTAAAATGTGCCTTGTTGTCTAAAGTATTTCCTACCCGCTCACACACTGTATCTGCTCAAGGTGGTATTACCGTTGCCCTTGGTAATTCTCACCCAGATAACTGGCAGTGGCACATGTACGATACCGTAAAAGGTTCTGACTATATCGGTGACCAAAACGCCATTGAATACATGTGCCAGAATGGCCCCAAATCAGTTATTGAACTAGAAAAAATGGGACTGCCATTTTCTCGGTTTGATAACGGCACTATTTATCAACGCCCTTTTGGCGGCCAATCAAAAGAGTTTGGTGGAGAGCAAGCGGCACGTACCGCTGCCGCTGCCGACCGAACAGGCCACGCCTTGCTTCATACGCTTTACCAACAAAATATTAAACACAAGACAACCATCTTTTCTGAGTGGTATGCGCTTGATTTAGTGAAAAACCAAGATGGTGCCATCTTAGGTTGTACGGCGCTTTGCATGGAAACCGGTGAGATTTGCTACTTCAAATCAAAAGCAACCATCCTAGCAACTGGTGGTGCTGGCCGAATTTACGCATCAACAACCAATGCGCACATCAATACCGGTGACGGTGTAGGTATGGCGCTGCGTGCTGGTGTTCCAATGCAAGACATCGAGATGTGGCAATTCCACCCAACAGGTATCGCAGGTGCTGGTGTGTTGGTTACAGAAGGCTGTCGTGGTGAAGGTGGTTATCTGCTGAATAAAGACGGCGAGCGCTTTATGGAGCGTTATGCTCCGAATGCAAAAGATCTTGCTGGTCGTGATGTTGTCGCGCGTTCAATGATGGTTGAAATTCGTGAAGGCCGCGGCTGTGACGGTCCGTGGGGTCCACACATTAAGTTGAAGCTAGATCACTTAGGTAAAGACGTACTTGAATCTCGTCTTCCTGGTATTTGTGAACTTTCACGTACCTTTGCACATATTGACCCAGTAAAAGAGCCAATTCCTGTTATTCCAACCTGTCACTACATGATGGGCGGTGTCCCAACACAAGTTTCAGGGCAAGCACTGAAGCAAACCGCATTTGGTCAAGACGAAGAAGTTCAAGGTTTGTTTGCTTGTGGTGAGATTGCTTCGGTATCGGTGCATGGTGCCAACCGTCTAGGTGGTAACTCACTGCTTGATTTGGTGGTCTTTGGCCGTGCTACAGGTTTGCATCTTGGCGAAACCTTAGCAGCACAATCGGAAGCTCGTCCCGCAACTGACTCTGATATTGAAGCGTCACTAAGCCGAGTTAACCGCTGGAATACCACCCAAAAAGGTGAAGACCCAGTAGAAATTCGCAAAGACCTGCAATCTTGTATGCAGAACAACTTCTCGGTATTCCGTGAAGGTGATGCGATGGCGAAAGGCCTGAGTGAACTGAAAGTTATTCGTGAGCGCTTGAAAGAAGCGCGTCTAGATGACACATCTTCTGAATTTAATACCCAGCGTATCGAGTGTCTTGAACTTGATAACCTGATGGAAACGGCATACGCAACAGCGGTTGCCGCAAATTACCGTACTGAAAGCCGTGGTGCTCATGCGCGTTTTGACTTTCCTGAACGTGATGATGCGAATTGGCTGTGCCACTCTATTTACAACCCAGAGACAGAAGAGATGTCGAAGCGTGATGTAAATATGGCTCCGATTCATCGTGAAGCTTTTCCGCCTAAAGCTCGTACATACTAGGGGAGGGATAAATTATGAAACTGAATTTTTCAATTTACCGTTATAACCCTGATGTCGACAATGCACCGCATATGAAAGGTTACACCCTTGATGTGCCTGAAGGTTCAGACATGATGGTACTGGATGCGTTAATTTTGTTGAAAGAGCAAGACTCAACGTTATCATTCCGTCGTTCATGTCGCGAAGGTGTATGTGGCTCAGACGGTATTAACATGAATGGCAAAAATGGCTTGGCTTGTATCACACCACTCTCGGCGCTAACTGGCGAGAGTACAATAGTGATCCGTCCATTACCTGGATTGCCTGTGATTCGCGATCTCATCATTGATATGGATCAGTTCTATACAAACTACGCCAAGGTGAAGCCATTTCTTATTGATGATGGCTCATTACCACCAGCACGTGAGAACTTGCAATCACCAGAAGATCGCGCGCATTTAGATGGTTTGTACGACTGTATTATGTGTGCATGCTGCTCTACTTCTTGTCCTTCATTCTGGTGGAATCCCGACAAGTTTATTGGTCCTGCTGGCTTACTTGCTGCCTATCGTTGGCTAATTGATAGTCGAGACACTGCAACAGATGAGCGATTATCCGATCTTGACGACGCTTTTAGTGTTTTTCGTTGCCATGGCATCATGAACTGTGTAAATGTTTGTCCTAAGGGATTAAATCCGACGAAGGCAATCGGACATATCAAAACTATGCTGCTTAAACGCGCAGTATAAAATTCATATTATCGATATGCTGGTGACCAATAAATTGGAAGCCAGCTTTTATAAGCTCGGCTTAGACCAGAGCAATTGGCGATAACTAGTGGTTAAGGGAAAACAATGCAGAATGGCGTTATGAAGACATGGCTTGAGTCTTCACACCTGGCTGGCGCCAATGCGACTTATGTAGAGGATCTCTACGAGTTGTATCTTAGCGACCCAGACTTAGTTGATGACGTATGGCGAGACGTATTTGACGGCTTACCTGTAGCGGAAGAGACCGTTGTTGAACAACCTCATTCGCGTGTACGTGATTACTTCCGACGTTTAGCTAAAGAGACAACTTTTTTAAGCGCAAGCGTCAGTGATCCAGATGTGGATGCCAAGCAGGTTAAAGTTCTACAGCTCATTAATGCGTACCGCTTCCGCGGACATCAACACGCAAATCTTGATCCGCTCGGCATATGGCAACGGGAAAAAGTCGAAGACTTAGATCCAGCTTTCCATACATTAACAGCGGAAGACTTCGATCAAAGCTTCAACGTGGGTTCGTTTGCTATCGGCAAAGAAACCATGAAATTGTCTGAAATTTATGATGCATTGAAAAAAACCTACTGTGGTTCAATCGGTGCGGAATATATGCACATGACAAACACAGATGAAAAACGTTGGATTCAACAACGTTTAGAATCCGTGGTTGGTCAAGGTACTTTCAGTCAAGAAGAAAAAATAACTTTCCTAGAAGAACTCACTGCAGCGGAAGGGTTAGAGCGTTACCTAGGGGCTAAATTCCCTGGTGCTAAACGTTTCTCGCTTGAAGGTGGTGATGCAATGATCCCTATGATGAAAGAATTAATTCGTCATGCGGGTGCACAAGGTGTTCGTGAGGTTGTTGTGGGCATGGCTCACCGTGGTCGCTTGAACATGTTGGTAAACGTTCTAGGTAAAAAACCACAAGACTTATTCGATGAATTCGCGGGTAAACATGGCGAATCATGGGGTACAGGTGATGTGAAATATCACCAAGGTTTTTCAGCAGACTTTGCAACACCGGGTGGTGATGTGCATTTAGCATTGGCATTCAACCCATCTCACCTTGAAATTGTAAATCCTGTGGTTGTTGGCTCTGTTCGTGCTCGTCAAGATCGTTTAGGCGATTGTGATGGTTCTAAAGTACTGCCGATTACTATTCATGGTGATTCTGCAATAGCAGGGCAGGGCGTCGTGGCTGAAACATTCAATATGTCTCAGTCCCGTGGTTACCGCGTGGGTGGAACAGTACGTATTGTTGTTAATAACCAAATCGGTTTCACGACATCAAATCCTCAGGATATGCGCTCAACGCAATACTGTACCGATATTGCAAAAATGGTTCAGGCTCCGATTTTCCATGTAAATGCGGATGATCCTGAAGCCGTTGCATTTGTAACGCGCATTGCATTTGATTACCGAAATGAATTCAAACGTGATGTTGTGATTGATTTGGTATGTTACCGCCGTCATGGCCACAATGAAGCTGATGAGCCAAATGCGACTCAGCCTTTGATGTACCAAAAAATCAAGAAACATCCTACTCCACGTAAAATATATGCGGATGCTTTAACGGATGTTTCAACCGTTGAACTAGAAACAGCAACGGCACTGATTAATGAATACCGTGATGCATTAGACCGCGGTGAGTGTGTGGTGAAAGAGTGGCGCCCAATGAAACTGCATTCAGTGGATTGGGAACCTTACTTAGGCCATGACTGGACAGTCGATTGGACAAGCAAAGTTGACAAGCAGCGTTTAGTTGAACTTGGTCAGCGTGTGTGCCAGTTCCCTGATAGCCACACGCTACAAAGTCGTGTTCAAAAACTCTACAACGATCGTTTGTTGATGATTGCTGAAGAGAAAGCGGTTGATTGGGGTATGGCTGAAACACTCGCCTATGCGACTTTGGTTGATGACGGTAATCGTATTCGTATTACCGGTCAGGATTCGGGGCGCGGTACCTTCTTCCACCGTCATGCGGTTCTACATAATCAAGGCGATGCAAGTACCTATATTCCGCTGGCTAATATTCATGATAAGCAAGGCACTTTCCAAGTGTTTGACTCTGTTTTATCGGAAGAGGCAGTGCTGGCATTTGAATATGGTTATGCAACAGCAGAGCCAAGCGGTTTAACCGTTTGGGAAGCACAGTTTGGCGATTTTGCAAATGGTGCTCAGGTTGTTATCGATCAGTTCATCAGTTCAGGTGAACAAAAGTGGGGCCGTATGTGTGGTTTAACCATGCTGCTACCACATGGCTACGAAGGGCAAGGTCCAGAACATTCATCTGCTCGTCTAGAACGTTACTTACAGTTATGTGCAGAACAAAATATGCAAGTAATCGTACCGTCTACGCCAGCACAGGTTTACCACATGCTGCGTCGTCAGGTGGTTCGCCCTATGCGTCGACCTATGATTGTAATGTCACCTAAATCATTACTTCGCCACCCTCTTTGTACTTCAACTATGGATGAACTGGCGAATGGCAGTTTCCAACCTGCGATTGGCGAAGTTGATGACCTTGATTCAACACAAGTAAAACGTGTTGTGTTCTGTTCAGGTAAAGTCTATTTCGACCTGCTCGATCAGCGTCGTAAGAATGAACAGACTGATGTGGCGATTGTTCGTATTGAGCAGCTTTACCCATTCCCTAAAGAAGATGTTGAAGCAGCATTAGCTGATTACCAACATGTATCGGATTTTGTATGGTGTCAGGAAGAGCCACAAAATCAAGGGGCATGGTATTCAAGCCAGCATAATTTCCGTTCAGCATTGCCAAAAGGTGCTGATCTTAATTATGCCGGACGTCCAGCTTCTGCTTCTCCGGCTGTAGGTTACATGTCGGTACACTTGAAACAACAAAAAGCGTTAATTGAAGACGCATTGACTATTGCTTAATTGAGCCCTAGTGACCTCGATTAGGCACTGGAACAAAAAGGAAAAAACCGATATGACAATCGAAATCTTCGTTCCCGATTTACCTGAATCTGTTGCAGATGCGACAGTAGCAACATGGCATAAAAAACCTGGTGATGCGGTAGCACGCGATGAAGTGTTAGTCGACATTGAAACGGATAAAGTTGTACTAGAAGTTCCCGCGCCTGAAGACGGAATTCTAGAAGCAATTTTTGAAGGTGAAGGTACGACCGTTCTTACCAAGCAACTGATTGGTAAGCTAAAAGTTGGTGCTGTTGCCGGTGAGCCAACAAAAGATGTACCAGCTGAAGCTGAAGCGTCACCAAACAAACGTAATACAGCGGCTCTTTCTGAAGAAAATAATGGGGCGCTGAGCCCGACAGTACGTCGCCTGCTTGGCGAGCACAGCATCAAAGCATCTGATGTAAAAGGTACGGGTGTTGGCGGTCGTATTACTCGTGAAGATGTTGAAGCTTACGTAAAAGAAGCTAAAACTGCGCCTGCTGCAGCTCCGGTTGTTGAAGCTAAAGTAGAAGCGCCACTTGCTCATCGTAGTGAGAAGCGAGTGCCAATGACACGCCTACGTAAGCGTGTTGCTGAACGTTTGCTTGAAGCGAAAAACAGTACAGCGATGCTAACGACATTCAATGAAGTAAACATGAAGCCAATCATGGATCTTCGTAAGCAATACAAAGACATCTTTGAAGAGCGTCATGGTATTCGTCTTGGTTTTATGTCTTTTTACGTGAAAGCGGTTGTAGAAGCACTAAAACGTTACCCTGAAGTCAATGCATCTTTAGATGGCGAAGACATTGTTTACCATAACTACTTTGATGTCAGCATTGCGGTGTCAACACCTCGTGGTTTGGTAACGCCAGTGCTACGTGATTGCGACAAGCTAAGCCTTGCTGAGATTGAAAAAGGTATTCGCGAACTCGCATTGAAAGGCCGCGATGGCAAACTGACAGTTGATGATCTAACGGGTGGTAACTTTACCATTACCAATGGCGGCGTATTTGGGTCGTTAATGTCGACTCCGATTATTAACCCACCACAATCTGCGATCCTTGGTATGCACAAAATCCAAGACCGCCCAATGGCTGTGGATGGCAAAGTTGAAATTTTACCGATGATGTACCTAGCACTGTCTTATGATCACCGCATTGTGGATGGTCGTGAATCAGTGGGCTATTTGGTTACGATTAAAGACTTATTAGAAGACCCAACACGCCTATTACTAGACGTGTAATACCTGGTTGATAAATAGTGCAGGCCGAACATGCTCACGTTCGGCCTAGTTTGAGTTCAGGTATGAGTGGTGTAGGGCATAAGTGCTACATCAGATGGATATAACAAATCCCCTAAGGGATATAAAAACGGATAGAACATCATGAATCTGCACGAATATCAGGCAAAACAGCTGTTCGCTGAATACGGTCTGCCAGTTCCAGAAGGCTATGCTTGTGATACACCACAAGAAGCAGCTGAAGCGGCGGGTAAAATCGGCGGCGACAAATGGGTAGTAAAATGTCAAGTTCACGCTGGTGGCCGTGGTAAAGCGGGTGGTGTAGAGCTGCATGACACAAAAGAAGGCATTAAAGAATTTGCACAGAAATGGTTGGGTAAAAACCTAATCACTTACCAAACAGACGCAAATGGTCAGCCAGTGACAAAAATTCTGGTTGAAGAAGCATCTAATATCGCAAATGAACTGTACTTAGGTGCGGTTGTTGACCGTGGTACTCGCCGCGTGGTTTTCATGGCATCGACTGAAGGTGGTGTGGAAATCGAAAAAGTAGCAGAAGAAACGCCAGAACTTATTCATAAAGCGGCAATTGATCCATTAGTGGGTCCTCAGGCATACCAAGGCCGTGAATTAGCATTCAAACTTGGTCTTAAAGGCGACCAAATTAAGCAATTCACTAAGATCTTTATGGGTCTTGGAAACATGTTCTCTGAGTACGATCTTGCACTACTTGAAATTAACCCTCTAGTGATTACCGGTGATAACAACCTAGTTTGTCTGGATGGTAAAATTAATATTGATTCAAATGCTATGTATCGCCAGCCAAAATTGCGTGAAATGCACGATCCATCGCAAGAAGATGAGCGTGAAGCACATGCCGCGAAGTGGGAACTTAACTACGTCGCGCTAGATGGCAGCATCGGCTGCATGGTTAATGGTGCAGGTCTTGCTATGGGTACGATGGATATCGTTAACCTACATGGTGGCCAGCCTGCTAACTTCCTTGATGTTGGCGGTGGTGCAACAAAAGAGCGTGTAACAGAAGCATTCAAAATTATCCTTTCTGATAGCAATGTTAAAGCCGTATTGGTAAACATTTTCGGTGGTATCGTTCGCTGTGATTTGATCGCAGAAGGTATCATTGGTGCTGTTGAAGAAGTTGGCGTAGAAGTGCCTGTGGTTGTTCGCCTTGAAGGCAACAATGCTGAGCTAGGTGCGTCCAAACTGGCTGAAAGCGGCCTAAACATTATTGCTGCGACTTCGTTGACTGAAGCAGCTGAGAAAGTAGTTGCTGCGGCGGAGGGTAAATAATGTCAGTTCTAATTAATAAAGATACCAAAGTAATTTGTCAGGGCTTTACTGGTGGCCAAGGTACATTCCACTCTGAGCAAGCTATTGCTTACGGTACACAAATGGTGGGTGGTGTTTCACCGGGTAAAGGCGGTACAGAACACTTAGGTCTACCTGTTTTTAATACCGTACGTGAAGCGGTTGAATCAACAGGTGCAACGGCTTCTGTGATTTATGTACCTGCGCCGTTCTGTAAAGATGCGATTCTTGAAGCGATTGATGCAGGCATTAAGCTAATTGTTACTATCACAGAAGGTATTCCAACGCTGGATATGCTGGATGTTAAAGTGCGTCTTGATGAAGCTGGTGTGCGCATGATCGGTCCTAACTGTCCGGGTGTTATCACACCTGATGAGTGCAAGATTGGTATCATGCCTGGCCATATTCACAAAGCGGGTAAAGTCGGCATTGTTTCTCGCTCTGGTACGCTAACGTATGAAGCGGTTAAACAAACGACGGATGAAGGTTTTGGTCAGTCTACGTGTGTTGGCATTGGTGGTGACCCGATCCCAGGCTCAAACTTTATCGACATTCTAGAAATGTTTGAAAAAGATCCAGCCACAGAAGCAATTGTAATGATTGGTGAGATCGGTGGCACAGCAGAAGAAGAAGCCGCGGCTTACATTAAAGCTAACGTGACTAAACCAGTTGTTTCCTATATCGCAGGTGTAACCGCGCCTCCAGGTAAACGTATGGGTCATGCTGGTGCGATTATTTCTGGTGGTAAAGGTACGGCTGAAGATAAGTTTGCGGCACTTGAAGCTGCAGGCGTTAAGACAGTGAAAAGTTTAGCCGAGATTGGCTCTGCATTACGTGAAGTCACTGGTTGGTAAGCTTTTAATATGTAATAAAAACCCGCTACTGGTTAGCGGGTTTTTTTATGTGAAGTAT
>NZ_NOIF01000047.1 GCF_002265265.1 Photobacterium sanguinicancri | reverse complement strand
ATGTAAATGCTTTTGATATAAAAACAAAGATGATTAACAAAGGTGGTATTACAAGTCAGTTAATTACGTTAGATATCGATGTGTCTAATGTAGGTAGCCAAATGTCAAATAAAAAATCGGTCACTATCCAAACAAGGAATTGGGGATGATGAATAAGCAAAGAGGCGCAATCACCTTATTAGTAACATCAATGGTAGCGGTCGCATCGTTGCTATTCTCATTAGCATCGTATAAAAACACTTACTATCAAATCAAGAGAACGCAAAATGAAGTCTTAACCTCTCAAGCACATTGGAAAGCTGAGGGAGGATTAGAATGTGGTTATTCAACCATGAAAAATTCATCAAACCCTGCAAATGCAGATATGTCTGGTTTCTTTCCCTCTGGTTGTAACTCTGAATTGGGAGTTACATTAAAAGCAATAAAAATACCCTCTAGTTCAGATTTCGTTCTTTCGTCAAATTATGCTGGTCGTGCAAATAAACATATAGAGCGAACCGTTGTTGTTAATTCGGCAAATAACTCGTCGGGTGTTCTTCAGACTGGGTCTAATATGTATACTCGTTCTTCTATCATGATTGAGTTACCTGATCCTGGTATTGAAAAAGGGGATGGCTGGGAATGCATAGCTGTAAGAGCCCGAGATATTTTCGAACCTGCTGGCGGGCTTGTTAATCAAGGTTTGCGACCTAAGCCTTTTTTTGATCCTAAAGGTAAAAATTGTTTACCTTCTCATTTCACGAGAGGTTCACCTTTTAAAAAGGATATTGTAAAAGATCCTGCAATGAGTCCATTTGAAGATTTCTTTGGTGTTAAAGATCTAAATCATGAGAAAGTAAGAAAAGAGAAATTTGATGTTACTTTAGCGGATAAAAATCTAAAAGATAGAGTAGGTGATATCTATTATGATGGTTTTTCTGGTTGTGGGCCTGCAATTGTTGATGCTCTAAATAAAGGAAGTGATAAAATTTGGGTTGAAGGGCACTGTGATATTAATGGCGCTGATTTTGGGGAAATGATAAAAGCTTCAATTAAATTAAAAGGAGTGATGCTTCTTATTCATGATGGCCAGTTTTCAATGTTTCCAAATAATAAATCTAGTTCAAGTAATCAGTTTGAGGGGATTATATTCCACTATAACTTAGACTATAAGATTCCACCTAATCAATGGGCTAATAGTCAAGCGTGTGCCCAAATCTGTCAAGCGAATAATAATTTTAGGAATGATGCAATAGGGATTAACCACGTCGAAAATTCTAGCTTTTACTTGTTTGGTTCTTTATGGATTAGTGGTGGTTTCATTCTTGATGCAAAGTATAAAAATAGTGATGATATTCAAAATGCACTATTAGAAACATCGGCAGCGTTAACTTATAACGGAAAATACTTTTCCAAGTTCGGCGGCGGTAGTAGCGGTGAGGTTAAATGGTTAAAAGGATCATGGAATGACTTCTAATCAAAAAGGATCAAGTTTAATTGAAGTTTTGCTTTCATTACTTGTTATGTCCGTGGCAATTCTCGGCCTCATTAAAATGCAGACCTATATGGATGTAAGGTCAGAAAATGCGTTACATACATTAGATGCGCTTCACTTCGCCGAAGAAAAGCTAGAGCTTTATCGTACGCGCTCTCAAAGTGCTGCGGGTGGCACTATTGCTTATGACTCGATTGTGAATGGCACAGATGCTGTAGTGCTTGGCAATAAAAATGCTACACGTACGGTTGTTGTAAAAGACAATTTGCCAGCTATTGGGATGAAGAAAATTGAGGTTTCAGTTAGTTGGCAAGATCGTAGAGCGGAAAATCAGGCTGTTAAGCTAGAAACCATAATCTCGAAGTACAGTGAGTTTGATTAGCTACAAATTAACAGTAACGAGTGTACAAGCCATTTAACACAGCTTTTGGGTTCCTATGCTCCAAAAGCTGCACAGGTAAATAAGCATAAATAAATCAACAGTATATCTCTTTGATTTGAGGTGTTATTTACTGTTGTGAAAAGTGTTCAGCGCTAAGCTGATTATTTGATGTTTTGCTGTACTTGCTACTTTCCTTATTTCTGTTTTGATCTACATCTCGCCTGATCTGCTGCATCTCTGTATGATGAACATATTGATTCTTAAGTAATAGATCTTGTAATGACCACACCAGCTGAATCTACCCATATCGACAGTGACCAACTGACTGAAATTGCGATTGCTTACTATCAAGAAGGCGCAACCCAAGAAGAGATCTCTAAAAAATTTGGGATGTCGCGTGCCAAAGTCGGTCGTTTATTACGCCGAGCGCGTGATGAAGGTGTGGTTGAAATTACAGTGAAATACCACCCCGTATTTAGTGAAAAACTAGAGCAACAACTTGTCGAACGTTTTGGCCTTAAGCGCGCCTTAATTGCACTGGATCAGCCAGACGATGAAAGCCAACGTCAGCAAGTGGCGAGTTTGATATCAAGTTATCTCTCATCGATTCTAACCGACGACATGGTGGTAACTGTGGGACAAGGGCGCAACATCGCTTCTATTGCTAACCACGTCGGAGTCGTGCCGCATCGTAAGTGTCGTTTTGTTTGTGGTATTGGTGGTACGCACCGTTCGGGTAACGCGATTAACGCCGACCATATTTGCCGTCAGCTAGCCAAAAAATACGATGGGATCAGTGAGACCTTGTATGCGCCTGCTTACGTGGAAGATATTACGGTTAAAGAAGCTTTCATGAAAAATGGCACAGTTAAAGAAACCTTAGACCGTGCTCGCCGTGCCGATGTTGCTTTGGTCGGTGTTGGTGACATGAACGAGAACAGCCATATGGTGAAGCTGGGCTGGTTTACACCACAAGAGATTGTTGAAGCGCGGATCCGAAAAGGCGTGGTCGGCGATATTGCCGGTTATGACTTTTTTGATAGCCAAGGTAACAAAGCCGATACTGTGATGAGCGATCGGGTGATTGGTTTAAGCATGGAAGAGTTGCGCCATATTCCAACCGTGGTGGTGACGGCGGCCGAAAACAGTAAAGCACTGGCGTTATTAGGCGCATTACGTTCTGGGATCGTAGATGTATTAGCAACCAGTGTGAGTAATGCCTTAACTATTTTGAACTTAGACCAACAAATGAAGTAAGCGCGACGATGTTGCGTTACTTTTATTGAAGCTGCCACTGGCAGCTTTTTTATTGGCTGCGATTCAGGGCTGCTATGCTATACCCAAGCGTTATGTTTAGGCGTGGACCATGGAGGGCTGCTGTGCATCGAACTTTTTTAATGAATATTTGTCTTTTCCTTGGGGTTGCTCTGGCCTCGTGGTCTTCGGCTATGGCAAGCCCGTGGGAGAAAGTGAGCGAGCCAAGCAAAGGTGATTCTGAGTCTATCGGTACCTACAGTAACGGGTGTATGGCTGGCGGATCGGCACTGCCTCTGCAAGGTGACGGCTATCAAGTGATCCGTTCTCATCGTGGTCGTTATTATGGCCATGAAGAGATGATTGTTTTCCTGCAACAGCTATCGAAACAGGTGAATCAACTCGAACTGGGTAATTTATTGGTCGGTGATATTGCGATGCCGCGCGGAGGCCGTTTTTCGTCAGGTCATGCGAGTCACCAAACGGGGTTGGATGCGGATATTTGGTTAAAAATAACCGACAAGCCATTGGATAAAAATGCCTTGGTTGAAGCACAGCCGCTGCCGATGGTTCACATCAAAGATTATAAAATCAATAAAGCGAATTGGAGCGACAAGCAGGCGTTATTAGTGCAGCTAGCGGCCGCCGATGAGCGGGTCGCGCGTATTTTTGTACATCCAGTGATCAAGGAACAACTGTGTAAACGGGAATGGAAAGAACGCGATTGGCTGCAAAAAGTGCGTCCATGGTGGGGACACTATTATCATTTTCATGTGCGTTTGCATTGCCCAGAAGGCAGTGACAATTGCAAAGCGCAAAAAGCACCGCCAGCAGGCGATGGTTGTGGGGCAGAACTCGCGTCTTGGAAACCTAAACCTAAAGTGAAATCAGATAAGAAGAAAACGGTGAAAGCCTCGATCCCGAAGAAAAAGAAACCCGCTAAGATCCCGCCCGCGCAGTGCATGGCATTATTGAAATAACAGTTCCGTTCTGAAATATATCATTGATATAGCAGACACAAAAAAAGCGCCCAACGGCGCTTTTTTGATCGAACCCATTTGTGTCTAACTTTTTCGGTTAGAAAGGCTAGCCCTTAGGTTAGCCCTTGAATAATCACAAATTTCTCGAGTAGCTCATCGTCAGACTCAATATGGTTAGGGTCAACGATAATGCAGTTAGTGATCGGGCATACCGACTGGCACGTTGGCTTGTCGTAGTGGCCTTTACATTCTGTACACAGGTCGACATCAATCTCATAGATTGAATCGCCCATGGTGATCGCTTCGTTAGGGCACTCAGGATCACACATGTCACAGTTAATGCACTTATCGGTAATGAATAACGCCATAACCTAAATTAACCGTTTTGTTGTGCGTGTGGGTTACGTGTGTCTTGACCAGAGTTTAAGTTACGCATAAGTAGAGCGAACTCAAGATCCATATCCTGTGGTACAGGGATAAAGACAAAGTGGCCGTTACCTTTTGCATCATCGATGACTTCAGACTTACGGTTTTCCATTGTCTCAAGACCGAAGATAACGTTACCTTTTGGTGTCATTACTTCTAGGCTATCGCCAACAACGAATTTGTTCTTCACTTCAACTTCAGCTAGATCGCCACGGCGCTTACCAGTGAACTCACCCACAAATTGTTGAGAATCAGAAATTGAGTAGCCGTAGTCGTAGTTTTGGTACGCGTCGTGTGTGTGACGACGTAGGAAACCTTCGGTGTAACCACGGTGTGCAAGGCTTTCTAGGGTGCCCATTAGGCTTGCATCAAACTCTTTACCTGCTACTGCATCATCGATGGCTTTGCGGTAAACCTGTGCGGTACGTGCACAGTAATAGAAAGACTTAGTACGACCTTCGATTTTCAGCGAGTGAACACCCATCTTAGTCAAACGATCAACGTGCTGAACTGCGCGTAGGTCTTTTGAGTTCATGATGTAAGTGCCGTGCTCGTCTTCAAACGCCGCCATTTTTTCTTCAGGACGGTGGCTTTCGCTTAGTAGTACAACATCGTCGACTGGTTTACCAAGACCAAGGGTGTTGTCTGGGCGCTCTTCTGCATCTTGCATTTGAACTGCAGCTGCGTCTTGAACTTCAACGATTTGACCTGCATCGTTTTCCGTTGCTTTTTCGGCCTTGTATTCCCAACGACAAGCGTTAGTACAAGTACCTTGGTTTGGATCGCGCTTATTGATGTAGCCAGAAAGTAGGCAACGACCTGAGTACGCCATGCAAAGTGCACCGTGTACGAAAATCTCTAATTCTGTTTCTGGGCAGTTTTCACGAATTTCTTCGATTTCTTCTAGAGAAAGTTCACGCGACAGGATCACACGCTCAACGCCTTGCGTTGACCAGAACTTAACGGTTGCCCAGTTAACAGCATTCGCTTGAACAGATAGGTGAATAACGACGTCAGGGAAGTTTTCACGTACCATCATGATAAGGCCTGGATCCGACATGATTAGGGCATCTGGGCCCATGTCTACGATAGGCTTAAGATCGCGAATAAAGGTTTTTAGTTTCGAGTTATGCGGCTGAATGTTACATACCACGTAAAGCTTCTTGCCTTGAGCATGGGCTTCATCGATACCGATTTTTAGGTTTTCGTGGTTGAACTCGTTGTTACGAACACGAAGGCTGTAACGTGGCTGGCCAGCGTAGACTGCATCTGCACCGTACGCGAATGCGTAACGCATGTTTTTAAGACTACCGGCAGGGGATAACAATTCAGGTTTAAACATAGCTCTATAATTCTCTGTGTCTGATTGCAAATCAGGCCGCAATCACCTAGTGATGCGGAAGGAGGCGCGATTTTACTGTGAACTCGCCCACAAAGGCAATATAAGGATAGGAATAGACCTAGATTTAGAGCGGGTACTGCGAGTGATTATCAACTAGAGGCATGAGAGCGTGTTATTTACCGAATCGATCAATTGTGATTCTTGCTAGAAGTCAGTAAATCGAAGTAAGTAAAGAAAGAAGTTCGTAAAAAGAAGGCTGCCACTGTGGGCAGCCTTGCAAATAAATTGAACGAGGCGAGCGCCTTATTCTTTTGCTTCTAAACCGCCAAGCACTTCAAATAGGTTCGGTAAGAACGCCGAGAATTCACCGCACATCAGCGAAAGGTCGGCATCAATACGGGCAGCCACTTCTTCGCGGTCAATGTCTTCGTTTTCATCTTTTAATTCATCGCTGAATTTTAGACGCTTCACGGATAGGTCATCGCTAAGAATGAAGTCGATGCGATCTTGCCAGTTAAGCGAAAGCTTAGTAACTAGTTTGTCAGCTTCGATGTGTGCCAGAATTTCATCACAGCTCAAGTCTTGCTGTTTACAACGGATCACACCGCCGTCTTCTAGCATGGCTTTGAATTCAGCTTCTTCACCAATGGTGAAGCCTGTTGGGCTCGCGTTTGAACGTACCCATTCAGTCATCGTCAGCTCTGCTGGTTTTTCTGGTGTAACAGGTACAACAGGCAGGCTACCGATGGATTTACGTAGCAGTGCTAGCAAATCTTCTGCTTTTTTGAAGCTACCCGCATCCACAATCACATAGCCTTCTTTAGGCATGATCAGTGCGTAAGTTTGTGAGTGACGGCTGAATGCGCGTGGCAGAAGATCCATCACGATTTCACCTTTGATGGTGTCTTTTTCTGTTTTCTTCAACTTACGACCAAGATCTTTTTCTTGCATCTCGATCTTGTTGTTCATTGATTCTTTGATCACAGAAGCAGGCAGCATTTTTTCTTCTTTGCGCGCGCAAATAAGAATGTTGTCACCCGCAACATGGGTAAACATATCACCGTGTTTACCTAAAGCGTGCGCCCAGCCAAATTTGTGTTGGTCTTGGCTTCCACAAGGCGTGAAGCGGAATTCTTCCAACTGCTTTTCAAGTTGATCTGGATTAAGGTCGATTTCGCGAGTAAAGCGATAGGTCAGTATGTTTTTAAACCACATCATGGCTGCTACAAATCCTAGGTTGGGCATTAGGTTGCCAATCTTATTGTATTTCTGATTTGTTTGCTGTGGTTTTTAGCAAATTCTCCTGCATATAGCTTTGCTATCAAAGCCAGTGGGTTACAATCGATGGCAGTAAATCACTGGGTAGCGTGAATAAAATTGTTATGAAAATCCTCCACACATCAGATTGGCACCTTGGCCATCAACTGCACGGTTACAGCCGTGATTATGAGCATCAAGCATTTCTTGATTGGTTAGCTGACACCTTAGAGCAGCACCAAATTGATGCCTTATTAGTGGCGGGGGATATTTTTGATACCGCAAACCCGCCTGCAAGTGCATGGCGGATGCTTTACCGCTTCTTGGCGCGACTGGCGAAAAACATGCCGCAGCTAGATGTGGTTATGATCGGTGGTAATCACGATTCGCCAAGCAAACTGGATGCCCCCCATGAGCTGCTTAAAGCGTTTGATTTGCACATGGTCGGCGGTATTCATCGCCATGAAGATGGTGAACTAGATTGTGACCGTATGCTGGTGCCACTGACTAACCACAGCGGTGAGCAAACGGCTTGGGTCCTTGCGGTGCCATTTTTGCGCAGTGCCGATTTACGTACTGACGCGCTAGAAGACAATGACGATCGCTTAATCAAAGGGGTTGAAACCTTATACGCAGAAATGACAGTGGCTGCCCGCGAACGTTGTACCGATCAGCAAGCTTTGATTGGGATGGGGCATGCGTATATGGCGTCGGGCAAGTTGTCTGAAATGTCAGAGCGCCGCGTATTAGGCGGGAATCAACATGCGCTACCTGCCTCTATTTTTGCTGATGATATTAGCTATGTCGCGTTAGGGCATTTACACCTAGCGCAGCGCGTTGCTAAGCAAGAACACATTCGTTATAGCGGTTCGCCATTGCCATTATCGATGTCGGAGCGTGATTATAAACACCAAGTGGTGATCACTGAGTTGTCAGGCTCGCAAGTGGGCGATATTGAGCAAGTATTTATTCCACGGACGGTCGACATGCTCAAAGTGCCGACCAAACCAGCACCACTGGATGAGGTGATTAAAGCCCTTGAAGCGCTTGATGTTGACGTGCTACCACGTGAGCAACAACCGTTCTTAGAAGTGCATGTTTTGCTTGATCAACCACAAGCTTTACTGCGTGAAAAAGTACTGCAAGCTTTAGATGGCAAAGCGGTACGTCTTGCCAAAATTACCCCGCACTATCAGCAAACAGAGCAGGAAAATCCGCTCAATCAGCGTCGATTATCTGAAGTTTCACCCCAACAAGTTTTTGCCTTGAGCTGGGCGAAAAAATACGAAGGTGAACCAAGTGCTGCCATGACGGGGGCGTTTGAATCTTTGTTGGTGCAAGTTGAAGAAAGCGATACAGCAGAATAAATAGGCTGGGGAATTAAAGATGAAAATTTTAGCATTACGTGGTGAGAACCTTGCCAGCCTTCAGTCTAAGTTCGAGATTGATTTTGCCAATGGCCGTTTGGGTGACAGTGGATTATTTGCGATCACCGGTAAAACAGGCTCGGGTAAATCCACCTTATTGGATGCCATTTGCTTAGCGATTTATGACCGTATACCTCGCTTGCAAGCCAACAAGAAAAACGATGCCGAAATTGGCCGAGATAACGACAATAGCCGTATCAAAGCCAACGATGTGCGCAGTATTTTGTCGCGCGGCAAAGCAGAAGGTTTTGCTGAAGTTGATTTTGTTGCTAACGACGGTAGCTTTTGGCGTGCTCACTGGTACGTTCGTCGATCTCGTGGACGTGCTGATGGGCGCATTCAAAACTCGGAACAGTGGCTGGAAAATATTGAAACTGGTCAGCGATTTGCGGGTAAAAAACAAGAGCTGCAGGCAGAGATAGAGCGTTTAGTTGGATTGAACTTTGAGCAGTTTCGTCGTGCAGTGATGCTGCCACAAGGTGAATTTGCCGCTTTCCTAAAAGCAGGTGCCGATGAGCGCGCTGCGCTGTTAGAGCGTATGACGGGCGGTGAAATTTATGGCCGTTTGTCGGTAGCGGCTTACGAGCGAGCACGAGAAGAAAAACAACAGCTAGAGCAAGTACAAAAACAGTTGGGTGACATTGCGTTGCTGTCTGACGAAGACAAGCAGGCGTTAAATGAACAACTGGCGACACTCAAGCAAACCTTGTTGCAGTTGACGACCAATATTCAAGTGTTCAAGCAGCATCAACAAGCCGTGGCGTCTGAACAGCAATTGGCGGCGCGGGTGAGTGTAACCAAAGATCAGCTAGTGGCAGCCACTGAACAACAAACGGCTGCCAAGCCGCGTTATCAGCAACTTGAACAGATAGAACAAGCTCAGCCAGCCCGCAGTGATTACGTATTGTTGCAACAAGTACAGCAGCGTATTTCAACACTGGTTACTGCATTGCACAGTGCAGAACAAGCGGTGAATACGCAGCAGAACCAAGCTAATAGCGCCAACAGTTCCGTCACGCTGGCTAAAAAAGCGGTTGCCGAGATAGATCACGCTTGGCACGCGCTAGAACCTAAGCTAAAAGAAGCGGCACGGCTAGATGAGCAGCTCGGGATGTACAAAGAGCAAGGTACTCAGCAGCAGAAAGCGCAGCAAGCATTAGCAAGTAAAGTGACCGAGCAGCAGCAGGTAGTCACGAAAAATCAGCAACACCAGCAGCAGTTGCAACACCAGCAACAGCAGCTTGGTGTTTTCTTTGAGCAGCAACAAACCATTAAAGCTGTTTCAGGCCAGTACGATGCGGTGCAAAGTAGCCTGAGTCAGTATCTAGCGGCGCATCGTCAGCTCAGCACCTTGAGCAAAGAAAAGCAGACGATCGAAAAAGATCAACGAGATCATCAGGCTCAAAAAGAGGCGGTGGATCAGCAGCTAAACGATCTTCATCGTCAGCGCCAAGAAAGTGAAACGCAATTGGCCGGGCTTGATTTTGATAGTCTTGCGGAGCAGCAAGCGACGGAGCAACAGCAGTTACAACAACAGCAATCCAGCTTAGACAATCTGCGTAGTGGTATTGCGGTATTGAAAGAAAGTGAAAGCTATCTGGCGCAAATACAAACCCGTTATGGTGAGTATCAGCAGCTCGTCACGGATCAAGTGGCGGCAGAACAACGTTTAACTGAGATTCAACCGGATATAGCGGCGCTCAAAATTCGTCATCAAGAAGCCGAAACCATTTTACAGCAAAGCCGTGCGGTACTTAGCCTGAGTGACTACCGTGCTCAGCTACAACCTGATGAAGCTTGCCCTTTGTGTGGTTCGCATGAGCACCCTTATGCGAGCGATGAACCTGCTGTTGAAAGCTTACTGACGGCGCAAAGCCAGAATCTTCACGCGCTTAACCAGCAAATGCAGCAGCTTGAAAATGAAGCCCATACTTTGCAGTTACAACAGCCTAAGCTGCAGCAGCGTATGGCAGGGTTAAACGATGAATTAACACGTTTACAGCCACTGTTCACTGCTCCACTGAGCCAGCATTGTGATTTGCTGGTGGCACTAAACGCCGATGGTGGGTTAGTGGCTTTGCAGCAGCTTGATGTGTTTAGTGACGAACGGCCAAACAGTACGGTGATCACTCAGCAACAACAACTGTGGCAGCAACAGCTTGAAGAACAGTTAGCGGGTTACCAAGCACTGCAACAAAGCCTGGCACAACGCCAAGCGCAGATGAATCAGGTACGCCAGCAACAGCAAGTGCTCCAGCGTTTACAGCAGCAAGAAGGTGCCTTAAAAGAGACGCAGAGTCAGCTACAACAACAGGCAGCGCAATGGCAAGAAAGGGTGCACTCTATTCAGCAACAGAGCCAAGTACAGCAAGAGATTTTACACGGGCGTGATAGTGCGTTGAATGCTGTATTTAACGGAGATGAGTGGCTTCAACAGCTACGTCAGTTGGGTGAAACGCAATATATCGAACAGCTTCAACAAGCGGTTGAGCACTATCATCAACAAACGCAAACATTGGAACAGGTTGAGAAGCAGCTGATCGATTTAGCACCAGTGCTGGCCACCCAATCTTTGGCACTGACGCAAGCGCAAGATGATTACGCTGAGATGGACAAAGCCCATCAACAACTTAACCAAACTATAGAGCAGCTCTGGCTGCAACGTTGTGAGCTTATTGGTGAGCAGGCGGTTACGACGCTAGAAGATAGCCACAAGATATCGTTGGCCAAAAGCCAAGCACAGTTAGCTGATGTAGAAACGCAGTTGCGCCAAATCCAAGATGGTTTAACAGCAGCAGTCACCAATGTGGTGAATATTAAACAGCAGCAAGCCGATGCAGAAAAAGAGCGTGAAACCCATCAAGCAACGTGGCAGCAGTGGTTAGTTAAATTCACACTTGAAGAAGCCCAACTAACCGAGCTGTTGAATAAAGATGAGGCATGGTTAAGCCAAGAGCGGTCGGCGCTGAAAGCGTTTGAACAAGCCGTCTCAGCAGCGCAAACATTACTGGCTGAACGAGAGCAAGCCTTGCTTGAATATCAGCCAGTATTACAAGCGGCAAAAGCGTGGTTTAGCGAACATCAATTTGCGGACGATCTTGCCCAGCAAACTGAACAATTAGCTGATTGGGAAAGCATGAAATCATCGCAAGATGAGCAGGTGTTCCAACTACGCCAACAGATTGATAATGCAGAAAAAGCCGAGCAGCAAGTCGGTAACTTGAAACAGAAGCTGATCGCTCAGCAAGAACAAGCTGATTTGTGGCTACAAATGAACGAACTGATTGGCTCGGCGACCGGGAATAAATTCCGCACCTTGGCACAAGGGTTAACCTTGCAACAGCTGGTGGTACTCGCCAATGAGCACTTGCACGACTTAGCGCCGCGCTATGCGCTTCAACCTGTTCCCAATAGTCCGCTCGCACTGCAAGTGATCGATCATGATATGGGTGACGAAGTGCGAAGTGTGGAATCATTATCTGGCGGTGAAAGCTTCTTGGTGTCGTTAGCATTGGCGCTGGCGCTGGCTTCGCTGGCAGCAGATACACGCCAGCTAGGCTCGCTATTTATCGATGAAGGCTTTGGTACGCTAGATCCAGATAGCCTTGAAATGGCGCTTGCTTGTTTGGATGCGCTGCAAGCTGATGGCCGTCAGATTGGGGTGATTTCTCACGTTGGCACCTTGGTGGAACGTATCGGCGTTCAAGTGGCCGTTGAAGCCATGGGGGGCGGACGAAGCCAGATTGCGATCCGAGGATAGCGGTGGTTTACCTTCTCTAATTGATTGATTTGTAATGTAGCATCTGTCGGTTTGATTGGTGCTATATACGTCATACAAAATTAATGGGGAGGTGAAGCAAAGCTTTCATCGTGACGATGACTTTTATTACAAGAGGTCACAAAAGTGTCATAATTAACCCTGATAATGACGCCGACGACAGCAAACGACAATTAGGTAATAGATCACTATGGTAAGACGGATTCTTGTTGTAGAAGACGAAGCACCCATCCGCGAAATGCTGTGCTTTGTACTTGAGCAAAAAGGTTATCAAGCAATTGAAGCTGAAGATTATGACAGCGCGCTTGAAAAGATTTGCGAACCATATCCTGAGCTGATTTTGCTCGATTGGATGCTACCTGGTGGTTCGGGCATCAACCTCATCAAGCACCTTAAGCGTGATGAAATGACACGTCAGATCCCTGTTGTAATGTTAACTGCACGTGGTGAAGAAGAAGATAAAGTCCGTGGTTTAGAAGTCGGTGCCGACGACTACATCACTAAGCCTTTCTCACCGAAAGAGCTGATGGCACGTTTAAAAGCGGTAATGCGCCGAGTGTCGCCAACGTCGTTGGATGATGTGATTGATGTCCATGGCTTGAAACTCGATCCTGTTTCTCACCGAGTGACTTCGAATGAATCACCGTTAGACATGGGCCCGACTGAATTTAAAATGCTGCACTTCTTTATGACGCATCAAGAGCGTGTGTATAGCCGCGAACAGTTGCTCAATAATGTGTGGGGCACCAATGTATACGTAGAAGACCGTACCGTAGACGTGCATATTCGTCGTTTACGTAAGGCGCTAGAGCCTGATGGTCACGATAAAATGGTACAAACTGTACGTGGTGCAGGTTACCGTTTTTCTACGCGTCTATAGTCAATAATTGCTCAGAGTAATAGCTGCAAAAAGGTAGATAGGGTTCCGTATTTATCTCGATGCGCAGTGTTGAGGTAAACATGGTTGAACGCTTGTCGTGGAAAAAAATGGTGTGGGAGCTGTTGCTCATTTATTTGCCGTGGGTTGTTCTCGGGCTGATTTTTGACACTGTCCCTATGTCATGGTTTCTACTGGTTGGTACTTGGCTACAATTAGCATGGCATTTTCATCATCAATTAAAAATGTCGAATTGGCTATGGAAAGAGCGCAGCCTAACGCCACCTTCTGGCTCGGGGAGCTGGGAACCCTTATTTAATGGTATTTACCGATTACAGCAACGCAATCGTCGTCGCCGTAAAGAGCTCGCCACTATTATTCGCCGTTTCCGTAATGGTGCCGAATCATTACCGGATGCCGTGGTGGTATTTCGCAGTGAAGGCAACATTGTGTGGTGCAATAAATTGGCCCAACACCTACTTGGTTTTCGTTGGCCTGATGATGCGGGTCAACCTATCAGCAATTTATTGCGCAGCCCTGACTTTGTTCGTTATCTGGCAAAGCAAGAGTTTGAGCAACCGCTTGAAATCACCGCGCCGTTTAATTATGACCGTACTTTAGAGCTACGTATTATGCGCTATACCGAGGGTGAATTCCTGATGGTGGTGCGTGACGTGTCTCAGGTGAAGCAACTGGAAGGTATGCGCCGTAATTTCTTTGCCAATGTTTCTCACGAATTACGTACGCCAATGACGGTATTGCAAGGCTATCTCGAAATGTCGAAAGACCCAGAGATCTTAGCTGGCCCTATGTGGGGTAAAGCACACGGCGTGATGACGGAACAGTTGGTTCGTATGAACTCTTTAGTTGAACAGTTGCTCACCCTGTCTAAAATTGAAGCCGCGCCGAATATTGAACTTGAAGAAGTCGTTAATGTTCCTGCGATGCTGGAGATTCTAGAAAAAGAAGCGGTATCACTCAGTGGCGATCGGGGTCATCAATTCACTTTTGATGTTGATGATAACCTGCATGTATTTGGCGATGATGATCAACTACGTAGTGCGATTTCTAACTTGGTTTATAACGCCGTAAAGCATACGCCAGATGATGCGGCGATTAATGTACGCTGGTATCAATCATCTGAAGGGCCGCGCTTAGAAGTGACCGATAGCGGCGATGGTATTGAGCTGCAACATATCCACCGTTTGACCGAGCGTTTTTATCGGGTTGATAAAGCCCGTTCTCGTGAAACGGGGGGAAGTGGTTTAGGCTTGGCGATTGTGAAGCATGCATTGAGTCATCATGACTCACAATTAGAGATAACCAGCGAAGTGGGTGAGGGTTCAACATTTGCCTTTACGCTACCGAGCCGATTAGTTTCGCATGCGGCTTAAGGGTGAATAGCGAGAATAATTATAGAGCGATCACAGTGTGATCGCTTTTGTCGTTTCAGTGGAGCGGATGGATGAAAGCAAAAGGTAAGGCAATTATCGGCGGCATGCTTTGTTGCTGTGCGGCGTTGGTCGCAACGGCGCAAGCTTCAGTGCAAGAGCCGATGAACCTACAAGAGTTGCCTACTTATCAACGTGTCGCAGGGATCTCTGGCAATTTATCATCGGTCGGTTCAGATACGCTGGCGAATTTAATGACCTACTGGGCTGAAGAATATAAACGTTTATACCCTAACGTGAACATTCAAGTACAAGCCGCGGGCTCATCCACTGCGCCGACGGCATTAACGGAAGTTACCGCCCAACTCGGGCCAATGAGCCGTATGATGAAGGCGCGTGAAGTGGAAGCCTTTGAACAAGAGTATGGCTATAAGCCGACCTCTATTCGTGTTGCCATTGATGCATTAGCGGTGTTTGTACATGAAGATAATCCACTCAAAGGGATTAACTTTGAGCAGCTCGATGCGGTGTATTCACGCACACTACGTTGCGGTGCTACTCAGCCAATAGAGCGTTGGTCACAACTGGGTTTAACGGGACGCTGGGCTGATAGAACCGTGCAGTTATTTGGTCGTAACTCGGTGTCGGGTACTTATGGCTATTTTAAAAAGCGTGCATTGTGCCACGGTGATTTTCGTAATAACGTCAATGAACAGCCGGGCTCTGCGTCTGTAGTGCAGTCGGTATCAACATCGCTTAATGCGATCGGCTATTCAGGGATTGGTTATCAAACCACGGGAATACGTGCAATTCCAGTCGCACGTGAAGGCACTGACTATGTTGAAGCCACGGTAGAAAATTCCGTATCAGGGGCTTACCCGCTTGCTCGTTATTTGTATATCTATGTGAATAAGCACCCCACGCAACCATTAGCGCCAATGGTGGCGGAATTTTTCCGTTTTATTTTGTCGCAACAAGGGCAGCAAGTGGTAGAAAAAGATGGTTATATCCCTGTGCCTGCACATGTCGTGTTAGAAGATTTAGTACGACTTGGATTAGCACCAGAGCTTAAGTGAGCTAATGGTGATTAGCGAATGTATATAGATAACAACGCCAGCATGATGCTGGCGTTGTTATTTCTATTTCTATTTCTATTTCTGCGTTTGTTTAGGTTTACTTAGGTTAGGCTAGATTGGATTAGGTTAATCATCATCGTCAGTGAGCGGTGTGATCTCCAATTCCCAGCCGACTTTCGTCCAATATTCTTGTTCTTTATGTAAATCGGCAGCCAGCAGTTTATTGTCTTGCTCCCAACCGTCTTCGAATGTCAGGGTCCAAGCTTCTTTATTCGATGTCACCGACATTGTTGGGAGTGGAACATCGGTGCGCTGGCCGTTTAAGGCTACCGCAAGACGCAAGGTGCGGATTAACGGGTAAAGATGCTTGCGCTTATAAATGCTTAAGACTGGCATTTCTTCCAGTTTTAGCGACTTACGCTGAAAGCGCACTAAGGTAGCAAGTACTGTTTGTTGTTCTAGATTAAAGCCGGGCATCGTGCTGTGGCGCAGCAGGTAAGCGGAGTGTCGATGAAAGCCGGGATAGCTAATACTTAACCCCACTTCATGCAGCAATGCGCCCCAGCTAAGCAGTGGCTGCAATTCTGATTTTGCCAAACTAGGGTGAGCGTCAATTTGGCTGTAAATCGTTTCTGCTGTTTGTTTAACACGCTTCGCTTGAGCGGTGTCTATATTGTATTGCTGTGCCATCGCATCAGCGGTGCGGGTGCGAATATCACTATGACGAAAGCGTTCTTCCATCTCGTATAACAGGCCTTCACGCAACGCCCCGTCAGAGAAAATCATTTCATCAATATTCAGTGATTTGAACACCCCAGTTAAAATTGCGACCCCAGCGGCAAACACAGGTTTACGATCATCACTGAGCCCTTCAAGCTCAATATCATCGTTATGCTTGAATGACAGCAATTGTTCTTCTAACCATTGCAGTCGCTTAGCGGTGATAACGCCATCGGCATGGCCCTTAGCGATTAAGACCTCTCGAATAGCTTTGATCGTACCAGAAGAACCAATGGCGGTTTCCCAGCCTCGCGTTTGGTAATTGGTTGCAATGCTTTCAATCTTTTGTTGAGCAGCAAGTTGAGCGGCATTGAAGTTTTTGGCGCTGATTTTACCGTTATGAAAGTAGTGCTGGTTATAGCTGACGCACCCCATGTGTTTGCTGTAAGCCAATTGTGGGGTGAAGTTATCGCCTATGACTAATTCGGTACTACCGCCACCAATATCAACGACCAGTTTCTGGCCGCTATCGGGCTGGGTGTGCGCGACGCCGAGATAAATTAAGCGGGCTTCTTCGGTGCCGGGAATGATCTCTATGGGATAGGGGATAATGGTTTCGGCGCGTTTGAGAAAGATATGGACGTTACGTGCTTGGCGCAGGGTATAGGTTGCCGCAATGCGGACATTTTCAGGTTCGAACCCTTGTAGCCGTTCAGCAAACATGGCCAAGCAATTTAGGCCGCGTTGAATGGCGGCCTGATTTAAGTTTTGATGATCATCTAAGCCAGAAGCGAGGTGAACACGCTGTTTATGACGACTGATGATTTGCAAGCTTTGCCCGACGATCCGAGCAACGACCATGTGAAAGCTGTTCGAGCCAATATCAATGGCGGCAATTTCACGCGGTGACGAGTGGTTGAGTGCTGTCATGCTTGATTATCGCTTTTTCTGCTTGTTTTTTTAGTTGCCGCTCGCTGTATTTCACGTACTCGTAAATGGCCATCTGAGATCGAACCTTACGACGATTACCGCGAGCGACGTATTGATTACTCATGTCTTTATCAAGAATACGCGCTTTTACAGTATCAGTGAGTTGGATTTGGAGAATATCGATAATTTTTTTCTTCAATTTGGGATCGTAAATAGGGCAACCGACCTCAATGCGGTTATCAATATTACGTGTCATCCAATCGGCTGATGAAATGATCACATCGGGATCGCCATTGTTACCAAAAACAGCGACGCGAGGGTGCTCTAAGAAACGGTCGATAATGCTAATGGCGCGAATGTTTTCACTGATCCCTTCAATTCCTGGGACCAGCGTGCACATACCGCGCACAATTAAGTCAATCGAGACTCCTGCATTGCTGGCCTGATACAACATGTTAATGAGGCCTTTATCGACCAAATTATTGACCTTTAAAGTGATGCTTGCGGGCAGTTGCTGCTTAGCGTGGGCGATTTCACGATCGATTAAATCGTACAAGCGTGCACGGGAATTTTTAGGTGACACGATTAAGTGGTCAAATTCGATAGGGCGGTATGGATTTTCGATATAGGCGAAGGCTTGGCGAACTTCATTAGTGAGGTTTTCATCGCAAGTAAACAAAGAGAAGTCCGTATAAATACGGGCAGTTTTCTCGTGAAAGTTACCTGTGCCAAGGTGGGCGTAACGCACAAACTGATCACCTTCTTTGCGTGTAACTAAACACAATTTAGAGTGGATCTTGAGCCCCGGTACGCCAAATAAAACGTGTACGCCAGCCTCCCGTAGGCGACGCGCCCATTCGATATTGGCCTCTTCATCAAAACGCGCTTGAAGTTCGACCACCACAGTTACGCGTTTGCCGTTATTAGCAGCATCGATCATTGAATCTATTATTCGTGAGTTTTTGGCGACACGATAAATGTTAATTTTGATACTGATAACTTTTGGATCAAATGAGGCTTGGCGAACAAACTCCGTCATGTGACTAAAGGTATGGTACGGGTAGTGCAGCAAAATATCTTGGGCTTTTATCGCATCAAAGCTATTGCGAGACTGCGCGAAGTGGTAGCTCTCTATTGGCGGTAGAGGTTTGTTTTCTAAATACTTTCGCCCTACATTGGGAAAGCCGATAAAGTCTTTGAAGTTATGGTAACGGCCGCCAGGAATAATGCTGTCGAAGTTGGATACTTTGAGTAAGTCACTGAGCACATTGATCATTTCGCTGGGCATGTCGCGTTGATAAACAAAACGAACAGGCATCGCGGTTAAGCGTTGTTTTAAGCCTTCCGACATTTGTTCCAGCAAGCTTTGCTCTAGCTCTTGCCCTAAATCATATTCGGCATCGCGAGTCATTTTCATGGAGTACGCTGCGAGGCTTTCGTACTCAAATAAGCCACAAAAAATATCATCGAGGAAATAGCGAATGATGTTATCTAACAGGATCAGCGTTTTTCGGCGCTTACTTTTGGCTTCGGGTAATTCAATGAAGCGCGGTAATTGATCGGTCGGGATTTCGATCAAGGCGTAACGCGTTTTATCATGATGACGCATTTCAATGGTGAGGTAAGAGTATTCATCTTTTAAAAATTGTAATAAATCAATGTCATCAGTGATTAGGATTGGCGTGATATGGGGTAAGATGTGTTGGCGAAAATAGCGGCGTAGCCATGGTTTTTGGTGGTCATCTAGCTGTTGTTCGCTGACTAAAAAAATATGACGACGTGCCATTTCGAGCAAAAGTTCGCTGTAAAGTGCATCAAAATCTTGATTCATTTTGAGGGCACGGCTCTGAATTTTACTGAGCAGGTGTTTAGCACCATCATTGATGCCTTGCTCTTGAGTGATGAGAATACGGCGTTTGATATCAGCAAAGCGTACTTTGTAAAATTCATCGGTATTACTTGAGAAAATGCCCAAGAAACGCACCCTCTCTATCAAGGGAACTGATTTATCTGCGGCTTCTTGTAAAACACGTTCATTAAAAGAAAGCCAGCTCAGTTCTTTGTCGATATAGAGGGTGTCTGTGCTCATGGATATCCTATTCTTTATTGTTGCCAATAGTGCCTGTGGCTGGCAGTGAATACAGGCTAACTCGCAACAAGGCTTTCATCAAAATCGACAGTCAGATCATCGGCAAGGTTTTCCAGCTCTTGTTGCACGGTATCTAACTCAAGAGCAGGTGGCAGCTCTAAGTCGAAATGGGCCGTAAAAATAGGATAGCCCCAATTGGGCGCACTTTGCGTCTCTGTTTCTAATTTGTCGATATTGACGCCGAGTTGGCTCAGTAAGGTGGTGACATCTTTGACGATGCCGGGGCGATCATTGGCGGTAATACAGCAGTGGTGCAATTTTGTTGCTGGTTGGGTTTCGCTGTGCTCTTCAACAATGTGGATCTGAAGGGCATCGATTTTAGATAACGCTGAACGTAAAACGGCAACATGCTGTGAGGCCACTTCGATATGCAGGATACCCGCAAATTGTCCTGCCAGTTTACTCAGGCTGCTGCTCAACCAGTTACCATTATTGCTATAAACAGCATCAGACAGTTGTTCAACTAGGCCCGGACGATCTTTACCAATGACAGTAATAACTAAATGTTTCATACGAATATCCTTCTTCGATTAAAAAATGCACACGATCTCATTATCAGAGGCGAGTTAGGATCTGTCCAGAGTGGTGAAGAAAGACAGGGGAAAATATGCCCAAGGTCTAAATTTAAGTGTGTTGATGTATTTAAGTTTCAGCTAAGGGAATCAACATGCTGCTTGTAGTGTAAACATTGAATATTGCTGTTTTATGTCCGTTCAGTGGCATATAACATGCTGAAATAGACTGACTTTATGCATCTCAGATTGACTTGTCACATAATTGTCATCTAAAAGAAATAGTATTCTATTACGTAAAACTAGGTTAGAGGTAAAAATGGCAGACGCCAGCACATTGTTCATCGGAGAGAGCCGCAGCCGTCGATTAAAAGACAAGATGGTGCGCATGGGCGTGATCGCTGGTGGGATATCTGTGTTGCTGATGTTGGTATTGATCTTTTTCTACCTGCTGTATGTCATTTTACCGAGCTTTAAACCTGTCACTGTCGAGCCGCAAACATCGTTTGTGGTGCCAAGCCAAGATCAAACGTTGGCGGTCGGCATCGAAGAGCAGAACTTATTGGCCTATCGTTTTGGTAGCGCGGGTGAATTGCAGTTTGTTTCTTTGCAATCTGCATCATCAGGAGCTCTGTCTGATTTACCACCGCAAACCATTTCGATTGTTGCTCAGCCAACCGCTTTTGCTCGCTCATTACCGCGAGACCAACTATTTGCCTACGGCACCAATAAGGGGGGTGCTGTGGTGGTCATGCCGAATGTCAAAACGCATTTTATAGGTACGGATAAGCAGCAAGTGCCGAGTGTGGATTACCCACTTGGTGACACCGCATTACAGCTTGATCCTGACGGGCAAGCAATCCAGCAATTGGCATTGGCGGTCGAAGGGCAACAAGGAATGATTGTCGGAATAACAGATGATCAGCGTTTAGTCGGGTTACGGTTATCTGCTCCTCGCAATGCGTTACAAGAACATGGCACCCAATGGTCTGAGCAAGCCATTGATTTTTCATCTTTGCCTGCATATTTATCCAATCAGGTTCGTCGTATGGCACTGACACCTGATGGGCGTACGTTATACCTACAGCGCGAACGCCAACTTGCGGTGATTGCCATTGATAAAACAGCAGAAAAAAGTTACGCCCGTTTACGTGATGTGGTGACAGTGGCGCCTGAGTCCGCCACCATCACGGATGTGAGCTTGTTGTCGGGTGCTAATTCTTTGCTGATTACTACTGACAATAAGCATGTTTCTCAATGGTTTGAAGTGCTGAATGACGGTAAGTGGTCACTGACTCATATTCGTGATTTCCCATTATCTGACAGCCCTGTGATGCAGCTTGTGCCTGAACATTTTCGTAAAAGCTTTTTTACCTGGCAACAAGATGACACCTTGTCAGCATTTTATGCCACATCGCCTAATTCGGTGTTTCAGTCAACCAAAGTGGCGACGGCCTTTTCACCGGAATCTGCGGTAATGGCGATTTCCCCACGAGCCGATCGCTTGTTGGTGGTAGAAGGGGAGCGCTGGCAATTTTTTGATGTTGATAACCCGCACCCTGAAATGCGCCTTGCATCGCTGTGGCAAGAGGTGTGGTACGAAGGGTATCCAGAGCCTGACTATGTGTGGCAATCGACATCGGCAAGTGATGAGTTTGAACCGAAATTGAGTTTAGTGCCGATAGTTTTTGGGACATTAAAAGCGGCGTTATACGCAATGTTTTTTGCCATTCCATTGGCATTGGCTGGGGCGATTTATACGGCTTATTTCATGTCGTCGAAAATGCGCAGTATTGTGAAACCCACCGTTGAAATTATGGAAGCCTTGCCAACGGTTATTTTGGGTTTTTTGGCTGGTATTTGGTTAGCCCCAATCGTCGAGAATAACCTTGTTGGCATTATGCTGAGCATAGTGATGTTTCCCCTGATGATTTTTATGGTGGGGGCGATATGGTCAGCGCTGCCAGGACGGTGGGTTAATGGTTTGCCTAATGGCCTGCATATTATGTTACTCATGCCTGTTATTGTGCTAACTGTATATGGTTGTTTTGCTATTGGCCCTGTGGTTGAAAAGATTTGGTTTGCAGGTGATGCGCGGATTTTCTTAAGTAACGAGTTGGGTATTGGTTACGATCAACGTAACGCGCTGGTGGTCGGTATAGCGATGGGATTTGCGGTGATCCCGACAATTTTTTCAATAGCAGAAGATGCCATATTTTCTGTGCCAGGCCATTTGACCAGCGGCTCACTGGCACTCGGGGCGACGCAGTGGCAAACCTTAACTCGGGTGGTGTTGTTAACCGCAAGTCCAGGGATCTTCTCGGCGATTATGATGGGTTTTGGCCGTGCTGTTGGCGAAACGATGATAGTGCTAATGGCGACAGGTAATACACCCATTATGGATTGGAATGTGCTGGAGGGGTTGCGCACCTTATCCGCCACGATCGCGATTGAAATGCCAGAATCTGAAGTGGGTAGCTCGCATTATCGGGTGTTGTTCCTCGCAGCCTTTGTATTGTTTGTATTTACTTTTTTCTTTAACACTATTGCAGAGCTGGTTCGTCAGCGTTTGCGAGACAAATACAGTTCGTTATAACGTTAAGTAGAGCGACTAAAGAGTATGAATGGGTAAGTGGTTTAAATCAGGCTCGCCGTGGATTTGGTTAACGGCTGGCGCAGTCAGCCTAAGCTTGATTGCAGTATTAGGATTATTATTATTGATTGGTTGGAAGGGGCTTAGCTACTTCTGGCCTGCGCCTGTCTATCAGTTTGATATTAGTGTTGATGGTAAACCGCAAACAGTGATTGGCGAAGTCTACGAACGTAAGCTGATCCCACTCACCCAGCTGCAAGATGCAGGGATCGATACATCAGCAATGACAGACACGCATGAACCACGCTATCTGATTAAAGTCGGTAACCGTGAGCGTGTCGGTTTAGATTTTATGACCATTCTTGGTAGTCACATTAAGCAGCAAACTTTAGCGGATGATATTGCGGTTATCGATCGTGACCAAAATGGTAAGTTCTACGGTTACCCTGTTAGCTATATTGATGATGGAAAAGTATTGCCAATCAGTGAATTGGCGGCGGGACTCGTCCAAGCAGAAACTATTCGGCAAGAATTAGATCGCATTAAACAAGAAGAGTTTAGCCATATTAACTGGCAGCTTGAAAACTTACGGGTTGAAGAGCGTAAGTTAGTGCTCGCGAAAACCATGACAGAAGTGGAACAAGCACGAATAACTACTGAGCGTGATGCGCTAAACCAAGCGTATTTAGTGTTAGAGAAAAACTTGTTTGCGTTGCAGTCTCGCCTTGAAAGTGATGCCTTGGTTGTCCGTGATATGACGGGCGAAAATGTCACCTTACCAATTGAACAAGTGCTGGATGTTTGGTATCCCAATAACCTTAGTTATATGGGTAAGCTCGATCATTGGGGGCATCAAGTGGGTAAGTTTTTGCGTGACGATCCGCGTGAAGCGAATACCGAAGGGGGTGTTTTCCCCGCTATCTTCGGCACTGTCTTTATGGTGATGCTGATGAGCGTGATAGTAACGCCCTTAGGTGTGATGGCGGCGATTTATCTTCATGAATATGCAGGTAAAAATGCGTTAACTAAAATTATTCGTGTGGCGGTGATTAACCTCGCGGGTGTGCCATCGATTGTTTACGGTGTATTCGGCTTAGGTTTCTTTGTCTATATGGTTGGCGGCACCATTGATGATGTGTTTTTCTCTGCACAATTACCGGCACCAACATTTGGTACACCTGGCGTGTTGTGGTCAGCATTAACTTTGGCGATTTTGACCTTGCCAGTGGTGATTGTATCGACAGAGGAAGGCTTAGCCCGTATACCTAATTCGGTGCGTCACGGCTCGTTAGCCTTAGGTGCAACTCAGGCAGAAACCCTGTGGCGGATTGTATTACCTATGGCAAGCCCTGCTATTATGACGGGCTTAATTTTAGCGGTTGCCCGTGCTGCGGGTGAGGTTGCCCCCTTGATGTTAGTCGGGGTCGTGAAAATGGCACCGACATTGCCTATTGATGGCAATTTCCCTTATGTGCATTTAGATCGTAAGTTCATGCACCTCGGTTATCATATTTATGATGTGGGCTTTCAAAGTCCAAATGTTGAGGCGGCAAGGCCCTTGGTGTATGCCACCTCCTTTTTGTTGGTGACGGTGATCATTGGCCTTAACTTAACGGCGATTGGTATTCGTAATCACCTGCGTGAGAAATTCCGCTCTTTGGAACAATAGCGAGAGAGATATGTTGTCAGTAAATCCAAGCATGGGCTTATTTGAGCCACTCGATTTAGCCTCGTTACCTGAAGAGCAAACAGCGCTATCGATTGAAAACCTCGATTTATACTATGGCCAAACGCAGGCGCTATTTAATATCAATATGCGGATTGCCAAAGGGCAGGTAACATCCTTTATCGGCCCCTCAGGCTGCGGTAAATCAACCTTATTGCGCTGTATTAATCGGATGAATGAGCTGGTGGAAGGCTGCCGTGTTGACGGTAAAGTCATGCTTCATAAACACAATATTTATGATAGCCGCGTGGATGTAGCTTCGCTTCGCCGTCGTGTCGGCATGGTATTTCAACGGCCAAACCCGTTTCCAAAATCCATCTATGAAAATGTGATTTATGGGCTGCGTTTGCAAGGGATTAAAAATCGTCGCGTATTGGATGATGCGGTTGAAAATTCACTGCGTGGCGCAGCACTGTGGGATGAAGTGAAAGATCGCCTACACGAAAATGCCTTTGGCTTATCGGGTGGTCAGCAACAACGCTTAGTGATTGCTCGTGCGATTGCCATAGAGCCTGAAGTACTGTTATTGGATGAGCCAACCTCGGCACTGGATCCGATTTCGACTCTGACGATAGAAGAGCTGATTAACGATCTTAAAACTAAATACACAGTGATCATCGTTACGCACAATATGCAGCAGGCTGCGCGTGTTTCAGATCAAACCGCTTTCATGCACATGGGCGAGTTGGTGGAATACGCCAACACCAACGATATTTTTACAACGCCGAAAGAAAAACGTACCGAAGATTACATCACGGGACGCTACGGTTAAGGAGCAACAAATGTTAGATAATTTTAGCCTTGGCCGTCATATTTCAGGTCAATTCAATGCAGAGCTTGAGAGTATTCGTACCCATGTATTAGCTATGGGCGGCTTGGTTGAGCAGCAACTTGCAGATTCACTCAAGGCATTGCACAAGCAAGATGCGGAATTAGCTAAGCGCGTGATCCGAGATGATCACAAAGTGAATTCCATGGAAGTGGCGATTGATGAAGCCTGTACGCGTATTATTGCGAAACGTCAGCCAACGGCCAGTGATTTGCGTTTGGTGATCGCAATTATTAAAACCATTACCGATCTTGAACGTATCGGAGATGTTGCGGAAAGTATCGCGAAAGTGGCGCTTGAGAACTTCACTAACAAGCAGTACAACTTATTAGTATCACTTGAAGCCTTGGGGCAGCATGCGGTGCGTATGTTACACGAAGTGCTTGATGCGTTTGCACGTATGGATGTCAAAGCAGCGTTAAAGGTGTATCAAGATGATGACCGTATCGATCGTGAATACGAAGCCGTTGTGCGCCAGCTAATGACCTATATGATGGAAGATCCACGTTCAATTCCCAATGTTCTAAAAGTGATGTGGTCGGCGCGCTCGATTGAACGTGTGGGCGATCGTTGTCAGAACATTTGCGAATACATCATTTACTTTGTTAAAGGTAAAGATGTTCGTCATACCTCGCCAGAGGAAATCGAAGATATTTTGAAGCTTAGCTAGCTGCAGCACTATTACGTTGGGTTAGCAGTTCACTGACTAACCCCATTACCCATAATGTGAGTGGATCTTTGTTGTTCTTGTTTGGGTAAAAAGCCACGAGCTCGTATTGATTGGTGTAGTGTTCGAGTTTTACGGAAATCCTTCTGAAATCAGGGTGAGAATACGAAAATAGATCACTCACACATGGAAACAGCATGTCAGTTTTTTTAACGACTTCAAGTACGGTTTGTGCCGATGTAGAGCGAAAACAAATATTGGCGGTTAAGCCATAAAGCGCAAATATTTTTTCGACATCAGTCATTTGCTCTGTTCTATCTGGGATTATAAGACAGGCAAAACCATATTGTGTCGCTTCCTGTGGGGTAATAACTTGGCCACTAAAAGGGTGATCTTTCCGAATAAAAACCAGCGCTTCTCCCTTCATGAGTTCTTTTCTGACTAACTCTTTACTCGTATTTTCGATATCGTAATTGATGCCCAGTAGCGTTTCCCCTTGGTGAATATCCACTAATGTGGTTGTTGACCAGTTAATTATTTCAACCCGTAAGTTAGGCGCAGCTTGATGAATTTTTAAAAAAAGTTCACTACCAATAGACGCGAGAAATTGCGGGGCGAGTGCAATACGTATTTTTCCATCAAGATCTGCTGGGGTGAACTCTAGGGTCGTATTCAGTGCTTTGGAGAGGCTGTCCATTGCAGGCAATAAGTGATGATAAAGCTCTTCTGCGTAGGGTGTTGCGGTTAACCCCTGCTTGGTTTTGGTAAAAAGTTGATCATCAAAGTGATTTCGTAAGCGTTGCAGCGCATGACTAACGGCGGGTTGGGTGACAAATAGACGTTCAGCGGCCCTACGCAAGTTTTGCTCTTGAGCAATAATAATGAAAGTGCGCAGTAGGTTTAAATCTAAATTAGCAGACAGATCCTTTGCCATGTTTTCCTAGCCATTGTGGGGTGTTATTTCAAATTATCACAGTGGCTTGGGAATGCTAGCTTTATGATTTATGAGGGGACTTTCAAGCAAAAAAATCCCTATCCAGATAGAAACCAATAGGGATGAGAGTAACCAAAATGGCTAAGGATGTGTTGTGGGACTTAGAATAATAAATAAGCGCAATTAGTGGGCCCCCCTATTAGTTAAAATCTATTAGTTAAAACTGATTAGTGAAAACCAATTAATAGGAGGGCAGAATTGTATTATTTAAAGCGGTATTGAACACCTACACCGCCAGCGACATCAGAAGATGAATACTTGCCGCTGGTTTCGTAGTGGAAGGTGCCAGAAACACTTAACTGCGAGTTAATACCGTAAGCCCCACCCAGTGCTATTGCTTCTTTAGAGCCAGAAAAACCGACACCAGCGCCCATCGCAAATTCACCCGTTGCAACATAAGGGCGTGCATTTGTGACGGCATGTAAGCCTGCACGGATACCGTTCATTTGTTCATCGACTTCGCTAAAACGGCGGTTTGTTTCTTCGGCAAAATCGTTGAATGTCTTTTCTAAATTATCGATACGTACTGATTCATTTGATTTTGGTTGCACGCCGAATTCAGGGTCGATCTCTGGCTCGATTGGGTGAACGGGTGGTAATTCAATTGGATTTTCTGGTTGCCCTTCGATGGGTTGTGTTGGTTTTTCAACTTCAATTGGATGCTCTGGTGGGATCTCAATTGGGTTAGATGGCCCAGGCTGAATTGGATTCGTGGGTGCTTGCTCAATCGGATTGGTTGGCTTCATTGGTAAGTCTGGGTGTTCTGGTTGAACTTCAATTGGATTTGATGGTGTTGGTTCAATTGGGTTTACCGGACGTTCTACTTCGATTGGATTCGATGGAATCTGCTCGATAGGGTTTACTGGGCGCTCAATTTCAATTGGGTGTGAAGGTTCAGTCGCGATTGGCTGGCTAATACTTGCTGCCATTGCGGTGGTTGAAAATAGGGTGGCTAACGAGATAGCGATAACTGGTTTTTTCATCTTAGATACTCTCAATATAAATG
>NZ_NOIF01000046.1 GCF_002265265.1 Photobacterium sanguinicancri | reverse complement strand
TTATATAACTAAAATATTGCTGTAATTCTACTTAGACCAACGCTCTTCACGCCATGCTTGCTGTTGCTCTTCATCTAAGAAGGTCCAAGCTACGACACGTGTGATTTTCTGGCCTTGTGCCATCTCAATGGTTTGCACATCTGATGCGCTTTCAGTTTTTAGTTGCTGATAAATCGCGGGCAGATTCTCTTTCTTCGAAACCAACGTTGTGAACCAGAATACCTGTTCGGCACACTGAGTGCTCTGCTTAATCATTCGCTGAATGAAAGCGGCCTCACCGCCATCGCACCAAAGCTCTGCTTTTTGACCACCAAAATTAAGCGATGCTGATGCTTTATTCGATGTCGATAACACCTTCCCACCCTTTTTAGCCGAATTTGCAGCTAGGTTACGAACTTTTCGCTCACTCCCTGCAATCGCTTCCGCTTCTGACGCATGAAAAGGCGGGTTACATACAGTGAAATCAAACAGATCGTCACCCTGAATCATATTGGTAAAGATATGATCCGAGTCTTTTTGTAAACGCAGCTTAATACCATTTTTCAATGCTTTGTTACTGCTGACGATAAACTTAGCTGACTTTATCGATAATGGATCGACATCTGCACCAACAAAACGCCAACCGTAAACACGATGACCAACGATTGGATACACGCAATTGGCACCTACACCAATATCTAAACCATTAACAAAGCGCCCTTGAGGGATTTCGCCATCATTCGATTTGGCTAATAAATCTGCGATGTAGTGAATATAATCCGCACGCCCAGGGATAGGTGGGCATAGGAATCCTGTGGGAATATCCCAATAATCAACCTGATAAAATTGGCGTAATAACGCTTTATTCAGCACTTTTACTGCCATAGGGTCAGAAAAGTCGACAGATAGATCACCAAAGCGGTTTTCTGCAACAAAAGGTGCTAACTCTGGACTACATTGGATTAGAGCAGGGAAATCGTAACGCTCACGATGAGGGTTTCTTGGGTGTAGTCCCTTACTCTGCTTTGTTGTCTGTTTTTTCTTTTGTGTCATTCCACTTACCAATAACTGTCGGCACAAAGCCATTTATAGTCGCTATTGTAACCTTGTCATGATCATATGGGGAGGTAGATTCAATTATTAGTAAGATTGAATAACTGGATCTTTCTTTTATTATGCTAGTTCAAGCACAAATAACTCACATCACAGCAAAGAAATTAACAAATACATAGCAAATTCATCATGATGGGCTTAGTATTTTAGGATGAGGCATAATTAAGATGCCTAAAAATGTCATTTTCACGCAAAAGGATTGTTGCTATGCGATTGACCCTGTTATTGCTACTTAGCATTACATTCAATGTATGCGCTAAAGCTCCCCCTTCCATCGTTTTCTACTATAACGATGTCGATTCCGTGCGTGAATTAATCAACTACGACCGCGTTGTGGTGAATGCCAAGCTCATTACCGATAAACAGATACAGACCCTACATACCGCTGGTTCACTTGTTTTTGCTTACCTAAGTGTGGGCGAATACGATGGTGAAGTATTGCCTGCTGCTCTTGCAGATGCCTCACCAGCAAAAAATGAAAACTGGCAAAGCCATGCAATGATACTCACTAATCCTGCTTGGCAAAAACACCTCCTCTCTGAAGCGAAAAAAATGACAGACAGAGGCTTTGATGGTCTGTTCCTCGACACGCTAGACAGCTATTACCTGTTTGCAGATTCAAAAAAAGAGCAAAATATCCAACAGCAAGCACTGGCTAAAATCATTGACAGTTTCCACCAGCTCCCCAATCAACCTAAGCTGATTATCAATCGGGGGTTTGAAGTTCTTGCAGAAGTCGACGCCCCTATCTATGCCGTAGCAGCTGAATCTCTTTACGATAGCTATCACCCTATTGATCAGACTTACCATAAAGTCAGTGAAAGTGATCGTATTTGGCTTGCTGGAAAATTAGAAGAGGTCAAAAAGCTCGGGATTGAGGCTATCGCCATCGATTATATACCCGCATCTGATCGTGACCGACAAAAGTCCGCAGCACAACGCTTAATCAGGGAAGGTTATACCCCATATATCAGTGATGGTTTACTGTACGAATTTGGCACCAGTACCATACAGCCGATCACCAAGCGGGTTCTTGGTTTTTATGATGGCCACTATGGCGCAATGAATAGCTCGCAATGCCACCGTATGATGGCGATGCCAATCGAATACAATGGTTACGTACCCGACTGCCAAGACGTGAATACTTTCAATTTTTCACGGGTTGATATGAGCCGTTACGCAGCTGTTTTTACATGGTTAGAGCAAGCGTCTTTCCAGCGAGTTCCAGCTCTATCGCAATGGCTAAATACCATCATATTTAAAACCCCAGTGCTCTTTATTAATCAATTACCCGCCGATAATAGTTTACTTGCTCGGTTAGGTATTCAAAGCAGTGGTGATCTGAACGGAAAAATCACGCTAACAACGGACAATAATTGGCTTAAAAACCGCTACCCATTACGTTTTAGTCAGTTTGAAACGCAAACCAAAGTCACTATAGATAAAACAACGGTTACACCACTTATTACGATCAAAGACGAGCAACAAAACACATCAACATTATTTTTTAAAGCTGGCTGGGGAGGCGCTATCTTAAACCCACTCCCCGTGGCCAGTTTGGCGAATGACACCGAAGTGTGGCAAATTGATCCGTTCCGCTTGGTGAATGAAACATTGCAACTCCCAGCTATTCCAGCAGCTGATGTAACCACCGAGTCTGGCCGTCGTATTCTAACTAGCCATGTCGATGGCGATGGTTTTCCGTCTAAAGGTTGGTTCCCAGGTAAACCGTACACCGCCGAAGTTTTGCTTGAGCATGTATTCAAAAAGTATACATTTCCTCAAACCGTGTCAGTCATTGAGGGTGAAGTCGGTAAACGAGGTTTATACCCTAAAGAAAGTCCGCAATTAGAAGCGATTGCGCGCAAAATTTTTAAGTTACCACATGTGGAAATTGCCTCGCATACTTTTAGTCACCCATTCTTCTGGGATTTTGATAAAAGCGTCGATTCTAGTTCCTATGGTGAAAACCTACCGATCCCCGGCTATACCGTGGATTACGACAACGAAATTATTGGTACCATTAACTACATCAACAAAAATCTTGCGCCAAAGAATAAAAAAGCACGACTTATACTCTGGTCTGGGAAGGCTGACCCCAAAGAAGATATCCTCGCTATTGCCGAAAAAGCCAATTTACTCAACGTGAATGGCGGTAACACTTATGTTGTACGGGGCAATGACAACTTCACGCAAGTCTCTCCAACAATCACTTGGTACCCATCAGCCGTTCATGTTTACGCGCCTGTGTTGAATGAAAACCTCTACACCAACCTTTGGACAGAGCACCACGATGGTTATGGCCGTGCAGTTGAAACCTTTCAATTACTGGGTAAGCCTCGTCGCTTAAAAACAATTGCGATATACTACCACATGTACTCAGGTGCTTACCCTGCGTCGTTAAAAGGCTTAACGAATGTCTATGATTGGGCGATTAAACAAAAATCGACCCCACTGTATTTAAGCGAATATGCGGAACGTGCTCGAACACTCTATGAAACAGGTATAGCCAAAACCTTATCCGGAGAATGGCAAATCACCTCCACAGGTATTAAGAGTATTCGAGTCCCGAACCAAATAGGTTACCCTGTCACCTCACTACCTGAACTTGCAGGGTGGAATCAAGGACCTGATGGCCATTATTTAATCTTAAATAAAGCACGAACACGCCTTAACCTTTCAGTGAACAACCCCCAATCACCAAGGCTACTCAGTGCCAATGCTCCACTCATTAAATGGCAAAAGTATGGGCGATCCATTCAATGGTCATTTAACAGCCACGTCCCTTTTGAAATGGAACTCGTCAATATTAGCCAATGCACGCTTAGTAGTGATCAAGCGCTGACTAAAACAGAAATGAAGAAAAATACGGTACGTTATCAATCAAATAAAGCTGGCATTTTCCAAGGCACACTGACGTGTAACAACATTTAATCTGTTGTTTTTGTAGTCGGCACCGTAGAAGGATTGCAAATTATTGACATAAAAAAGCTTGAGCCAGGAAGCACACATAAAAAGCCGCCAAGGATACGACTGGTCAATAAGTTATCATTGGTAATTCTAACGCTCACTTCACTTTGGGCGTTATGGCTTGTTGCACCAACAAAATCGATGTTGGTTAAGCTGATCTCTCGCTCGACGTCACCGGAGGTTTCACTGGCCTTCCTTAACGAACTAAAAGGCCAAGAACCACAAAGCCGTCCAATCGTGTTCATGCAGGCCCAAAATCAATATGAATTGGGCTTGGTAAATGATGCACTTGAGTCACTCAACCCCATTTTATTTTACTCGGATGGCCGTCGAGATTGGCACAGCCATAGTCTTTTTTTAGCCATCCTTTTACAACAGTCATACTCTGATGATGCCGTAGTGAAAGAAAGGGCGACCACTAAAATAGCGGTATTCTTCTCAGGCATTGACTATATTCCAGAAGCAAACCTTGCTCGCCAATTTGCAGATGCCGCTATTTCATTAGCCATGCCGGCATTTGCCTATCAATTCTTATACCCTCACCTAAAAAGTGGGGAAACCAGTTACAAAGAATTGGTAGAGCTAGCTCTACAGACCTCAGATTATGAAAACGCAGCCAAACTGCAACGTGAAGCATTCATAGAATATCAAAGTCTTGAATCCCTTGCGTCACTCATTAAATTAAACCAAAGTGCGAATAATACAGCTGCTAACCTTAAATTTTTCCATCAGTACGATGGAAAACTCTCGAATACCCCCCAATATCTCACCCTTGTTATTCAGCATGCGAAAGCTGCGGGTGAACTCAATTTAGCCTTAAATAAATCACAGCAGTTATTAGCACTTGAGCCATCTACACCACTGTTATTGGAAACCGCAGACATTGCTATCGCAATGGGTAACTTACCGCTAGCCACCGAGTTACTGATACAAGCAATTAACGATGACCCAACTTCCACTGCATTAACAAAATTACACAGTGTTTATCGCTGGCAAAGTGATATCCCAAATGCCTTTCAAACAAGCTTGATTTTATTACAACAAGGGGCGAACGAAGCTCAAATACGAGCTGGAATTGAAGAATCTAAAGCGCTGGGTGACATCTATCATGAAGGCGCTTTCTTTGATGCCCTTGCCTATTCGAATGCTTTAAAACCCTCAGAATATGCCGCTTGGCTAAATGCATTAGAAAAAGCGAAAGGTACGCCTGATGCACTGCGTAGTATTACAAAGCTATCAGCTAAACGCCCTTATGACAGCGCACTGATTAGCCACAAAGCCCGTTTATATTCATACAACAGCGATCATCTTCAGGTCATAAAGCAGAGAAATAAACTACTACGCCTGCGTAAACCTACAACAGATGAAGCTATGCGCTTTGCAAATGCTTATATGGCGCGGTATCAACCTGAACAAGCTTTACGTGTGCTGATAGAACCAACTGAATGGACAACAGCAAACGATGATTACCTCAGAATGGTTGCAGCGTTAGCATGGGACAGTAGCGACAAACAACTGGCCCAGCTTAGCCAACAATATTTGATGCAACGCTCAACAGCCAATGTTGATGTTTATCGTTACATCCAGCTACACGCACCGTTTAACGTCAAGGATGTCGATGAATTAACTCGTCTATACAAAGAGTCTGGCGATAGCGAATTCTTACTATTAGCAATCAGAGTCAGCAATGAAGCCCCACAGTCTGAGCAAACGGCGACGTTATTCGAGCTAGCCAGTAAAGATCGTGATTTAAAGAATAATGCTGAAGTTACCTACTACCGTGCCCTACTCGCCATTGAGCAAGGCCAAACGGTACTAGCACACCAACTATATCAACAAGCAATTTCAAGCGAGGTTAGCTTTCAGCCAGCGGTCAATAGTTATATGTGGTGGCTAATTGCCACGAATGATCACGATAAGCTCACCCGCGTTTATGACAGTTA
The DNA here is from genome assembly GCF_002265265.1 of Photobacterium sanguinicancri. Taxonomy (GTDB): domain Bacteria; phylum Pseudomonadota; class Gammaproteobacteria; order Enterobacterales; family Vibrionaceae; genus Photobacterium; species Photobacterium sanguinicancri. Next base: position 23,224 of record NZ_NOIF01000046.1, on the reverse strand, counting down.
CCGTCTTGCACTCGCTAATAATTCTGACTTTTGGTCTGTCTTTGCGGCAACAGCCCAACAACTCGGGCGTAATGATGAAGCCGACCTTTGGTACCGCCGTCAGATAAAAGCAACGGATAAACCAGATGTCGCTTTACTGCTGAACTACGCCTCTTTGCTTGAACTTAGAGAGCAGTACGATCGCGCCTACCAGCTACGTAAATACGCAGCTAAAAACATGACGGCATCATTGTTAACTTTACCTGACGGTGACATTTCACATCGCGCATTACTCGCCTTATTTGTTGGCGATAAAACAGCTCTTAAATTAGCAGAAGCGAACACATTAGCGGCCCCATCTAGCAACAATGTCGCCGAACTAATTCAATATTATCTCGCGCAAGGTCGCCCTGAAGTGGCGCTTTACTGGCATGAAAAAACGGCACTCAGCCAATATCAACTTCCGGATTGGCAGCAACTCTCTTTTGCCATAGCGCAACATGATCGTGAAACAATGGAAAAACTCCTAACAGAGTCACTTACCTTACCAGTCTCAGATAAAAACTATGCCTTACAGGCCGTTGGCCGACACCAGCAAGCCTGGCAACAAGCTCAGCAAGAAATTGGTGTGCTGACAGATAAAGTAGCGGAAAAGCAGCTACGCAAGAACTATGTCAACCAACACCCTAACAAAACGCACAGTGTTCGCGCCCAACAAACCACAATTACACAATGGAATATCAACCGTTTAAGCCTTGATTATTACGCCCCTCACTACAACGGCTATTACCGCTTAGGTACAGATTTTCAACAAGCTGACGCGCAAGACATTTTAGGCAATACACCCATTGATGATGAGTTCCGTTTACGGGGCGGATTTCATTGGCAGCAAAATGAAAGTACATGGGCGATTAAAGCTGACGTAGCGCAAGGGGTTGGCGATCAGCGTATTGGTATATTAGGTGAGTTCAGTACACAGTTTTCAGGTTACTGGTCAGGTGGACTCAAGCTCGGTATTAATACCCACCTCGAGGCCAGCCAATTAATGACAATTGCAGGCCAAGATAATATTTTGGGTGCCAATCTAAGTTACCAACCGACTGCACGGGAGAATCTGGCAATGCAGGTCAGCTTCCATGATTTATCTACTCGCTTTGGTGACGATATTGGTCGCGGTTGGGATATGAATATTCGGGCTAGTGAACAATTTTTCTTTAATGACCCTGCATGGCAAATTTACAGTGAATACAGCATGCAACAGGTCAAGCATAGTAGTAACAAATTACAAGGCGTAAATGCATGGCAACAAGGTCCTAGGCCACTGACACCAAGTGACTTTATTGCTGAACGTTATCAGCGATTATCGATAGGCCATCGTTTGTGGCATGGAGAACCTGGTATACCAGGGGCAACCGTACCATCCCCTCGTTACTGGTTAGATAATTCTGTTGGCTATAATGTGGAAGCCCAACAAATGGATATGATGATAAGTGCTGGCCTCGGCTGGCGAATTATAGGGAATGACGAACTCTACATGGGTGTTGATTGGCAGAGCCAAGACCGAAATGGCGACGAGTCGCTTAAAGTAGCTTTTGGCTATTACTACAGTTTCTAACAGGGAGATATCAGATGAAACGCATCTTACTTGCAGCTTCAATTGCAGGGTTAAGCGCCTGCTCTAGTTACCAAGTGCCAGACAGCCCAGTATTTGCGGCCAATAGTAGTTGGGTCATAATGCCAATGGCAAATCACTCAAATACCCCTATGGCAGCAGAAAAAGTAGAGAAGATTCTCAATGCTCAGCTTTACGCCAAAGGAATTCGTGCCACTATATACCCAGAGCTAAATACAAATGACCTTGCCGCAATTATTGATGACTCAGCAAAGCGGAAACAAGCTCAGGCGTGGTTAGCATCACGACCTGTAGACTATATTATTACGGGGTCCGTTGAAGAGTGGCATTATAAAAGTGGGCTTGATGGCGAACCAGCTGTTGGCATTACACTGGAAATACGTTCAGCGAAGAGTAAATCAACGCTGTGGCGTGCAACAGGATCTCGTGGTGGCTGGGGCCGTGAAAGTGTTAGCGGTACGGGACATATCGTGATCGATGAATTGCTTGATGGAATTAACATTGAAAAGCTTAAGTAATTATCGCTACGATTGTCGTTATAGAACAAAACTGACTCTGCGAGTAGGCTTATGAATACACTTTGGAAGCGATTCATCATTGGCTTTAAAGAAGATGGCTTTGCATGGCTGGAAACTGCCGTTATTGCATTATTGGCTATCTTTATTTGGATGAAGTCAGATTCATTAGCCCCTACATCAACAGATCACAACTTCTTCTGGCCGATTTTTGGTCCCTTACTCATCGCTTTACGTTATGGCTTCGCAAAAGGTTTTATCTGTGCACTGATCACAACAGCAGGGCTTGCAACTGCAATGCGAATTATGGGGGTTCTTGACTTCTATCCCTTTTCTTTAGCGGTGGGCACAATCTTGACAGCGATGATTGCAGGTGAGTTTCGTGATTACTGGCACAACATTAATCAACGCCATATCCTTGACCATCAGTACATGAGCCAGAAACTTGATAGCTTTACTAAAAACTATCACTTATTAAAAGTATCTCACGATCAGTTGGAACAACGTACAGCAGGCCAAACCATTAGTTTGCGCGCAAGTATTAACACCTTGCAAAAAATAGCGTCAACCCATGCAGACAAGCGTATTGAAAACATTGGGCATCCGTTATTAAACCTGCTTGCAGAGATCGGCGGTTTACAAGTCGCAGGGCTATACAAAGTTACGAATAACAACATTAATAAACAACCTCATGCGCTTATTGGCGATCACCACCAGCTCGTACTTAAAGATCCCATGCTGCAAGATATGATGGAATCAAAAAAACTGCTCTCCCCTGCAACACTGAGTGAAAATGAAGTCCATAAATCTCGTTATCAACTATGTATCCCTCTACTCGATACTATGGGTAACTTGCAAGCCGTTGCATTGGCTGAAAATGCTAAATTCTTCATGCTAACACCAGCCAATGTCGCGCTATTGTCACTTGTTGCTAACTATGCAGCTGACTTGCTCAGTGACGACCTACTCACGCCAGTGCTTAAAGCGAATCAGCACGATCTATTCATGAAGTACATGACGCGCGCGAAATACAATAAACGCCATTATGGTGCCGATAGTAATGTTGTTGCCTTCGTAGACAGTTCAGGAAAGCACGAAAATGTATTAAATAGCGTGGTCAACTTCCGCCGTGGCGCAGATATATACTGGACGTGTCATTCGCTCAACAACAAACCGGTTCTCGTCGTATTGCTGCCACTCACAACCACCTATGATGCCCAGCAATATATAACTCGTGTTACTGAATTACTTAAAAATACCGTCAAGGATGACATTGAAGATATCGATATTATCGGGCCTCTGTCTTTAGATGCCGATAATACTGAGATCATGGCCTTCATGGATGAACTAGGAGCTTATGATGAAAGCTTGGCTATTCCTTCAGACCCTCGCGTTTGAATCGATCGGCTTTTACATCCTGCTCGATAAAGAAATGACACAGCTGCAGTGGGTTGGCTTTATTTCAAGCCACACCATTGCATGTGCAAGTTACACCTTATTGTGCTGGATTTTATTGCCAAAAAAATACAAAACACCGATTGTTAGCTCAGTGAGCTTTTTGTTTTTATTTAACTTTCTTTTACCGTTAGTTGGCATGATCGGCACGGCATGTTCACTCTTGGTTGCTCTGTATATTCCAAGAAGGCAAAGCCTCATTACATGGCAAGAATGTGAAGAAGCCCCTCTTCCACAAAGCCCAGGGGATGTGTCTAACACCCAATTTGGCGCAGGAGCACTACGCGAAATATTGCTACACAATGATGATCCTGAACGCCGCTTATTAGCAGTAAGTGCGATTCGCCACTTACCAAAACCACAAGCCGTTCCTTTGCTGCAACTAGCATTGAAAGACCTTTCTGATGACGTTCGTTTATTGGCTTATGCATCGTTAGAAACCATCGAATCTCAAATAAACGAAGCCATTTCTTTATTCAAGAGCCAGTTTCAATATCGTGAACAAGCCAGTAAAGCGTATGAAATAGCCCAACAGTATTGGGAGTTATGCTATTTAGGTATCGCCGAAGGTGCACTCCGTAAGCACTACTTAGAGCAAGCAGAACACTATCTTACCCTTGCTAATCACCTTTCAGCTAATGCATCCACCTTTTTACTTCTAGGCCGTGTCATGCTTGAGCAACAACGTCCTGATGAAGCCATTAAATACCTAACGCAAGCGATGGACGGCGGACTAAGAATAAAACAAGTTGCGCCCTATCTTGCAGAAGCAGCATACGAGACTGGTGATTATGAAACCACAAAATATTACATTGGTTACTTCCCTGAACAAAAAGGGGAGAAATTAAGCCAAATCAAGGAATATTGGGCATGAGCAAAGACATAGATATATGCCTACTTCTTGAAGGCACCTACCCCTACGTGCGGGGCGGTGTATCCAGCTGGGTTCACCAAATTATCAGCGGTCTGCCGGAATTTAATTTTCATCTTATCTTTTTAGGCGGACACCCTGATTTTTACGATAAACCAGCCTATGAATTCCCTGACAACGTCGTCGGATTTGAAGTCCATTACTTACTGGCTAATAACGGAAACTTAAAACCAACACCGCGTAAAGGGAACAGTAAACTATTCAATGCTTGGGGGAAGTTTTTATCTTTCTTTGAAAAAAATGATGCACCCATTCCTGAAGATTTACTTAAGGATGTCTCTGACTTTTTAGGGAAACACGACCAACTAACTCTCAGCGATTTTTTATACTCCGAAGCCTCATGGGAAGTATTAACCGATCGCTATCTTGAATCGGCAGAACATCAGTCTTTTGTAGATTACTTTTGGACATATCGAAATATTTATCAACCGCTGTTTGTCTTGTCTCAAATCGCACAGAATTTACCAGATGCCAAAGTGTTTCATAGCGTTTCAACAGGGTACGCAGGCTTTCTTGGAGCGCTATGTCAGAAACGCACTGGGGACCCCTACTTACTGACCGAACATGGCATCTATACCAAAGAACGTAAGATCGATTTAGCCCAAGCAACATGGATTAAAGATCGCCATAAACTGATCGATATCAGTATGCACAAAGACATGGATTTAACCCGAAAAACTTGGATCCGTTTTTTTGAACAACTTGGCCTAACCGCCTATCACCAAGCCAATAAAATTGTCTCCTTGTTTGAAGGAAACCGACAACGCCAACATAAAGATGGCGCACCCGACATTCGCACCAAAGTGATCGTTAACGGTATTGATACCACTCGGTTTGGTGAAGCATATAAATTACGACCAGATACACCACCTATAGTGGTTGGCCTAGTCGGCCGTGTTGTGCCAATAAAAGACATTAAAACGTTTATTCGTACCATTCGTGGCGCCGTTGAAACACTGCCAAATATAGAAGGCTGGATTATTGGCCCGACCGAAGAGGACGAAGATTATGTTCATGAATGCCAGTTGCTAATCGAAAGCCTTGGTCTTGAGCATAATGTCAAAATGCTTGGGAGCCAGAATGTCGCTGAAATGATGCCACAACTAGGCGTAATGATGCTGACATCTATCAGTGAAGCACAGCCACTAGTATTACTTGAAGCCATGGCGGCAGGTATACCGTGTATCGCAACAGAAGTAGGAGCATGTCGCGAAATTATTGATGGCGCAGCCGGGGACGATGCCGCGCTGGGTTCTTGCGGTGAAATCATTCCTATCGCGAGCCCAATCGATGGGGCTAACGCCATTATTAATGTGTTAGGCGATGCCGAAAAATGGCGTAAAACGGGTGATATAGGGAAGGCGCGCGTTGTGCGCTATTACGATGAAAAAATGATGTACGACGCGTACCGAAATCTCTATCAGGAGGCCATTGATGGCAGGAATCGGATTTGAATTAAGGAAGATTCTTAAAAAGAACACCATACTATCAATGTTTGAGGCGTATGGCTTAGCTGGCTTAATCAGCTCAGGTCCTTGGGTGTTATCAATTTTGGCCTTGCTAGCTATCGGTATTCTGAGCGTTGGTTGGATATTTCCGACCTACGTCATTGTGCAATTTTTGGTACTCGTTACCTATTTAATGGCGGGATCCTTGATCATCAGTGGCTTATTTCAGCTACTGCTCACGCGGTTTATATCCGACCTGATTTTTGCAAGACAAGAGCATAGGATTGTTCCAAACCTGTTAGGCTCCATGCTGGTTACCAGTATACTGGCAGGCTTCATTGGTGGTGGGATAATGGCATTTTCTGATCATATTGATCCCGCAGTTAAAGTCACCATTTTCACATCTTTAGTTTTACTCTGTAACCAGTGGCTAATTTTAATCTTCCTAAGTGGGATGAAAGAATACTATCGCATCTTTATTACTATGATGATCAGCTACGGGTTAATGGTTTCCCTGAGCTTTATCTATACGTCTAATGGTTTACTCGGTTTAATGTTGATTTTTACCTCTTGCCAAGCCTTGCTGACGTTTTCTTTCTTGTATCACGTTATTCGTGACTACCCTGCTGAGCAGCTGGTTTCTTTTGAATTTCTCGACCGAAAAAAAACGTTTTTCTCTCTTATTTTATGTGGTTTTTTCTACAACCTAGGCGTGTGGTTAGATAAGTTTGTATTTTGGTTTAGAGATGAAACCTCTCACCAAGTTATTGATTTATTCCGTGCTTCATATATTTACGATTTACCCATCTTCATCGCTTACCTGGCAATTGTTCCGGGTATGGCTGTATTTATGCTGCGAATGGAAACCGATTTTGCCGATGCCTGCTTAAAGTTTTATGACTCAGTGCGGGAAGGGGCAACGCTACAATCAATCTACCTATTGAAAGATCGTATGGTATTGGCGTGTCGCCAAAGCATATATGAGATATTCAAAGTACAAGGCATGACCCTCGCCCTCCTATTGTTGTGGGCTGAAGATATATTAGTTGCGTTAAATATCGACTTATCTTATCTACATTTATTGTACGTCGATTTAGTGGGCGTGAGTTTGCAAGTGCTTGTAATGTCGATACTTAACGTAATGTATTACCTCGACAAACGCTATTCAGCATTAGCCTTAACGGTTTTCATGGCGGTAGGTAACTACATCTTCGCCCATGTCAGTATAGAACTGGGACCTGTATTTTATGGTTATGGCTTTGCTGTCACTATGCTACTTACCACCATTATTGGACTGGTCATGCTAGATAAGCAATTCAACGATTTAGAATACCAAACATTTATGCTGCAGCGTTCGTAAAAACGAAGGAATACACAATATCGTAATTAGCGCTATGACGATTTATCATCGGCGCTAATTACATTCAGTTTCGATATTCGCACCTACACAAAACCATAGCTATGGCTGTACTATCTCAGACACACTAGATACCCTTCCCTCCTTTCGAGTCAGTGTTATCTAAAGGCTGAGCTGATTGATTGCCTTTAAGCTGGGCGCTAATGTCCACCTTAGACGAGAATTTATCCACCAGATCTATTGGCATTGGGAAAATAATGGTCGAGGTACGATCATTGGCGATTTCCGTTAAAGTTTGCATATAACGAAGTTGTAATGCATTGGGCGATTGATTTAATACGTTCGCCGCTTCACTCAGCTTAGCCGATGCTTCTAGCTCACCTGTCGCGTGAATGACTTTCGCACGACGAGAACGCTCAGCTTCCGCTTGACGGGCTAATGCCCTTACCATGCTGTCATCTAAATCCACATGTTTAATTTCAACATTCGCGATTTTAATTCCCCAGTTATCAGTATGCTGATCGAGGATCCCTTGCAAGTCATTGTTCAACTCATCTCGTGCAGATAACAATTCATCAAGTTCATGCTGACCCAATACCGACCGCAACGTAGTTTGTGACAATTGGCTGGTTGCCTCTTGGTAATTTTCCACATTGTTAATTGCCATTTTGGGATCGACCACTCGGTAATAAACCACGGCATTTACTTTGACTGAGACGTTATCTCGTGTGATCAAATCTTGCGTCGGTACATCAAGCACGATTGTCCGTAAATCAACCCTCACTATTTGTTGAATCACTGGCACAATAATGATCAAACCAGGGCCTTTAACTTCATAAAATCGCCCCAATAAAAACACCACTGCCCGTTCATATTCTCGCAACACTTTGAACATACTGGCAATCAAAGCCACTACCAGCACAATGATGGTCGCTAACGAATAGGTAAACATGATCTTATTCCTTCTTAGTGCTTTCTACATCAAGCCATAACCCTGAAATACTCGTCACTATCACATGATCTCCCCGCTGATAATGACACCCAGAACGGGCTTGCCAAATTTCACCATCAACCATCACCTTTCCCTCACCAGGGAAACCACTAACAACGGTTGCAATTTGCCCTTGAAGAAGCTGAACACCCGTAGTGACAGGTCGGCGTCGCACTTTAAGTAGAAGTGCAATAATGACGAAAAAGAATAAAGCAGACACCACAGTTAAGCCCACAATCAAAGGAACCGCTATCTGATACCCGGGTGTTTCCGTGTCCATCAACATGACAGAACCCAACACAAAAGCGACAATCCCGCCTAACCCTAAAATGCCGAAGCTGGGGCTAAAGGTTTCTGCAATCATCAGTGCGATACCCAGTAATAGCAGCCCTAATCCTGCATAGCTCACTGGTAGTAATTGAAGTGAATACATGGCTAAAATTAGGCATATTCCCCCAAGTACACCAGGTAAACCAACACCGGGGTTATAAAATTCGAGTAATAAACCGTAGATGCCAATAAGCATCAAAATATAAGCGACATTCGGGTTAGTAATTACAGTCAGCAGTTTAAATCGCCAATCTTGCTGGCGTTCGACATAAGCGACATTGGATAGTGCCAATTCGACATCTACACCGTTCACAGCAACAATTCGTCCATTCGCTTGAGTGATTAATTGATCAATATTAGGCGCAATAAAATCAATGACGTTCTGCGCTAGTGCGCTCTCAGCATCTAAGCTAGCCGCCTCTCTGACCGCCTTTTCTGCCCACAGCTCATTACGGCCATGCAATTTAGCCAAGCTTTGAATATACGCAGCGGCATCATTCATCACTTTCTTCTCCATCGCCGTTTTTGCCGCTATTTTTTCGCTATCATTTTCCTTGTTTGATATAGGCTGTTCGGCAGCTGTTTGTTGGTCTGGAGATGATTCAGGGGGATTATCAGGAGGTTGTTCTGGCGATTGCGTTTCTTTTTTAGGTGCAAACGGATTATTCGTTTCACCATCTTTATCACGTTGTGGTCCACCAAGCGACACAGGGGTGGCAGCACCTAAATTAGTACCCGGTGCCATTGATGCGATATGACTAGCAAATAGTATGTATGTACCCGCACTAGCAGCGCGAGAGCCCGCGGGGCCCACCCACGTCGCAATAGGAATTGCCGAAGTAGTAATAGCTTTTATGATTTGACGCATGGATGTGTCGAGCCCACCAGGGGTATCCATTTTCAACACAATAAATTTCGCTTGCTGCTCTTGAGCAAGTGTTATTTCTCGAGAAACGTAATCACTAATTGCAGGTCCAATCCCACCTTTAATTTCAATCACCCACACATCATCGGCACGAGCCGAATGAGAAAAACAAAGTAAAACGATCCAAAAACATAGCAACAACCGTTTCATCTTATGCTCCTAGTCAGCCACAGGAACAAACACGAAGGGAGAATCTCTGTTCACCGGTGGAGCCGTTGTATCACCCTTTTTATTCGTATTGTATTTACGCGGCTTATATTAACCATATTAATAGTAAGGATAGACTAGCGCCTAAATCTCGGTATTAACATTCGTCGTTATCGTCTCACTGTTACACCAATCATTGTTCCTAATCACTTTTATACTTACGACATTCAACGGAGGTGACAATGAACGGTGCATATCCACGTTTGGCCACATATCTCATCGCATTAGCAATATTTCCACTTTTAATGGGCTCTATCATTACCTCAGCATATGCCAATACGCAGACTGTTAAAGTAGGTAGCTACGACTGTCCTCCGTTCGTGATTACAGATGAAAATGGCAACTATAGTGGGCTAAGTATATTTCTGTGGCAAAAAATGGCAGAAAGTCTTGATGTGAACTTTGAAATATCAAGCCATGAATTAAAAGAGCTTCTCGATGATGTAAGCACTGGCAATGTCGATATTGCGGTATCCTGCATCTCAATCACCGAAGAGCGAGAGCTCATCCTCGATTTCACGCACTCATTCTATGAAACATCACTCGCGATAGCCGTAAAAGAACAGGGGCACTTTACGACCCTGCTCAACATCATCACCAATAAAAAACTGTTATTTATATTAGGCGTTGTGTTCGCTGCTGCGGCTTTTGTGGGCGGAATTTATTACATGTTAGAACATAAGGTAAATGACAAACTGTATTCAATGCCATCACGTGCAGCTCGCTTATTAGAAGGGTTCTTATTAGGGTTACTCTTCATAACTAAAGGGCCCTTTAACTATTACGAGTTCAAGACATTAACTGGCCGCTTCATTACCGTATTACTTGCCATCACCACGACACTTTTTATTGCCAGTATTACCGCAATATTGGCCAGTACTTTTACGCTAGGATTATTAAGCAACGACATTAAAGGTCCAAATGATTTATCTAATCTAAAAGTTGGGGCTAAACTGGCTTCAACCTCGTCGATATATTTGACCAATCACAGTATTGTCCATAGGACTTATGAATCAACAGACGAAATGCTCACTGCATTAGACAGTCGTGAAGTCGATGCTATCGTTGCTGATAATGCGGTATTGAAATATCTCATCAAGAAATTCAAAGAAGAGGGTAACTATACAGACCTGTCTGTTTTACCTTACCAGTTTGAGAAGCAAAACTATGGTTTCGCGATTGGCGATAACAGCCCTTATGAAGAAGCGCTAAATCGTGCGCTGCTTAAAGTACGAAAAAGCCCAGAATGGAAACAAGCACTGAGTAAATACTTTGCAGAAAGATAAGATCTTCCGAAAATAAAAATCGACTAACAAGCCGATCTTTTTAGTTAATAACTTAGTCAAAACCCAGTTTAACGCCACTTCATTAAACGACTGAACTTTGATGGATGGTACGACCAACAATGATCAAATATATCCATCAATGCAGGGTTACCATATTTAGACAATGTTACGGCGTGAAAACGATTTCGACTCGCTTTCAATTTATCAATCCGACGTAGCATTTCTTCTGGTTGAGACGGCGCAATGAAATCAGACAGCACCACTAAGTCTGCATTTTTGTATTTCTCGCCACACATCAAATCAATAGACTGATCTAATACTGGCGACAAATCTGTCCCACCGTGGAATGAATATGATAAGAAATTTAGAACTTCGGTTAACCCATCTTGTTTAGTGAGTTCGTAAGTGATTTGTTGGGTTGAAAACATGATCACAAAACAATCACGATCTTCTGCCAATGCAATTTGTGTCAAACCGTAAGCTAATGCTTTGGCACATTGCTCTGGAAAGCCAGACATAGAGCCAGAGGCATCAATACACACAATGAACGGGCCTTTATCTTGCTCGACTTGCTTGCTCTGACGTTTGTACGCTTTCACTTTACGAAGCTTACGCTGCGTGCCCTGAACACGATAATTCATTAAGCGTTTATCAACCAAATGCTTGTAAAACACCACTTCTAATTCAGGGTAAGCCAAAAACATAGTTTCGTTAGGCAGTAGCTTCGATAAATCATCACTTTCATGCACACCGACAATGTCGTCAGACACATTATCGCTACACTCTTCAACCAGACGTAAATCTTCTGATCGTACTCTTTCTTTATTTGGATCGTCGACTTCGTTGGCCATACGACCCAGCTTTTCAGCAATCTCTTTTAAACCGTCGTTACGCTTAAGAAAGCGCGCCACAGATTTCATCGATTCAACATCAGTGCGCGTTAGCTTGGCTTTTGCCATATCCCATAAGCGACCAGCTTTTGTTTCATCACCAGCATCCGTTACCTGCTCCATTTGTTGCATGGTTTCAATGCGTTGGTATAGATCTGACAATAATTGCTCTTTGTGCTGCTCCAATTCTTCTAACTGAGCTTGCTTCAGCGTATCAATCAAATGCTGATGCCATTGGCTACAAAAGTAAGTTTGAAACATGGGATTATGTTTCGCATGTTCTTTCGTTACGAGTGACTTTGCCTTGAAATAAAACGTAGAGTGCCCTTCGAGCTGCTTCACTATGCCATCAGCTTCGGCAATAAAGTACTCTTCATTCCACTTAATAGCCTGCTCATAAAGGGTTATTTCTTGCTTGAAACGGTCTTCAATACTGACTTTAGTAATACGCTGTTGAACCTGACCACGCCATTTGATGATCTGGTTTTTCATGGCCATTTTAATACCAGGGTTCGCTTCTGCCGCCATGATCAATTGTGGACGCATGAGAAGCTCATGAATAGCAGAATCAACCATTCCGGATTCTGCCATCATCATTGCAAGGTTAATACTTTCAGATACTGGCATAAGTCAGGCTCCTCGTTACATGCATCAAGTATAAATGCTGATTTATGCGAAGTAGTCTGAAAGATGAGCAATTCGAAATGCACCTTTCTCAACTAAATGTTTCAATTCGGTCACTGAATCTGACGCGGTTGCAATACTATGTTCAATCAATTCAGGCAGTTCCGACTCCACAAAGTTATGCGGCAAGGCACCATGGAAAGAGCTGCGTGATTTTTTGATATTATGTTCTGCATCAACCACTTTTTCAGAGGCACGATCCAGCTCTTTCTGCCAACTGGATTTTTGAGTCGCACTAATCCCACGGGAACCAGCAATGCCCACTAACACCGCACGATTAGCGATATCTTTGATCACTAAACGTAAATTCGCATCAACTTCAAACTGTAATCGACAAAGATTGGTGTTCTTATTTACGAAACCATAGATGTCACATTGGCCAGCTTTGATTTTCTTTTCAAACTCATCGCCATCAACATATACCCAACGACCATCCCCTTTTTCTTGTTCAGACACAGATGGATTTTGTTGCAGCATCACCAATTTGATCATACGTGGATTATGATTCACGGTGTAACGCTTAGCGCCAGAGAAGTCGTATTTAAACCACTCTTTACGCATCATCGTTTCACGAGAAAATGACATGCTCAGTGCATCCGCAATTTCTTGATTAACGGAATCTAGAATGGCTTGTGCTTCATTGGCATCAGCTTGTGAGGTTTCTTGGTTAAACGCTTTTTGAGTCGCAAAATCACGAATGATATTACGCACGACATGGCGAGATTCAGGGCTATGCCATAAGCAATCTTGCAGTAATAACAGATCAAGTGGGCTAATTGCGCCACGACCATTAAAGAACGCACTCGCTTTTAACAGACGTACAGACTTTTTCCAGCGGCGGTCTGAAATATACAACTCACTGTCGTGAGCACTGCCTTCACCCGATTCAACTTTCTCTTCAATCATGCTTTTTAGCTGATAGATCTTTTCAAAGATAGTTTCATCCAGCACGACATTTTCTAAATGTGTTTGCCACTGCTGATATTCTTCGTCTTTAATCGTTAGGCTCGGATCGACTTCCTGAAGCGTCGTCTCGCCCATCAGCATGGCTTTGAAGTTTTGCTTTTCTTGAATGCGATTAACGAACACACGTACTAACATGCGATCGTAAAGTGCCTCTAACCCACTGTCTTCATCTGGTAGTTCATTGGATGCAGTGATCAGCAAGCGCATAGGAACAGGCAAAATATCCTGACCATTTTTAAAGGTACGTTCATTCACTACCGTTAGTAGCGTATTTAATATCGCAGGACCTGCTTTCCAGATTTCATCCAAAAAAACCACTTCAGCGGTTGGCAAGTATCCATCTACAAGACGTACATACTTACCGTTGTCTTTTAATTCCTGAATTGAAAGGGGGCCAAACACCTCTTCAGGTGTGGAAAAACGGGTCATCAGGTAATCAAAAAAACGGCTGTTATCGAATGCTTGAATTAAACGCTTGGCAATAAGGCTTTTTGCGATACCTGGCGGACCTAATAAGAAGGCACTTTCTCCAGCCAATGCAGCAAGCAAGCATAACTTAATGGTTTCTTCTCTTTCATAGACCCCATTGGATAGCGCTTTGATGAGCTTTTGAATACGCTCCGATACCAACGCACCATTAGGTGGTGTTGATTTAGCCATAGTTAACATATTGTCCGACCTCTATTGTTATGTCCTTGTGCCTATACTGCCTGCTGTAATGCACAACAATTCCTAGTCATTTCAAGAATAGACATAAACCACCAAATGTTACAGAGTTGTAAATTGAAATATTTTGTTACATACCTATATACCAAACACGACGTACACAATGTAGCTTGGAATCTATGTTTTCAGTTATGAGAGTTAAATCACAATCGGTATTGTTCCCTACATTTGCGTTTCAACAAAAACGTGCTCACTAATAAATCCTCAAGATATAAAACACTTAGGTGTCAGATTTAACACAAAAACATGCAATATATTCGTGTCAAAAAAGACTCGTATAGCGTTTATCAGTATTATTAATTTGCAGGCTTGTTCCACTTTATTAAGTTTGCGAAGATAGCGTGAGTTTTATAAAGTAAGCAGATGCATATGAACAAAGTCTCTCAACTCCCGACACGTTTAACTGTCGTCGTTTGTATCGGCGTACTGATCTCTGCTTTTGTCCCTTCCAGTGGTATGCTTGAAGTCATGACGTCGATAATGACGTTAGTACTAATTATTATACTATTAAGAGAAGATTTTGGCCGTGAAATGAAAGGCTGGCTCATGCTGGCTTTAGGCACTTATGCTATTGGTGTCATTGCTGACTTGCTAGATGAAGTGCCCGAATTGAATGACCATTGGCTAATAGAGAACTCTGATGATGTTTTCATGCATATCGGTGTTTTTCTGATGTGCCTTTGCTTTATTAAAATGCTACAGCAACGACAGAACTTAATTGCAAACTTAAACGCTCAAATTAAAAAATCCCATCGCTTAGAAGAAGAACTCAGCAAGCATGCATTTCAAGATGATTTAACACAACTAGAAAACCGCCGCGCTTTATTTCGTCGTTTCGATGCTATTGCTATTCAGCTTCAACGTGGCGTCTTAGCCTATATTGAT
The DNA here is from genome assembly GCF_002265265.1 of Photobacterium sanguinicancri. Taxonomy (GTDB): domain Bacteria; phylum Pseudomonadota; class Gammaproteobacteria; order Enterobacterales; family Vibrionaceae; genus Photobacterium; species Photobacterium sanguinicancri. The sequence goes on along the minus strand of NZ_NOIF01000046.1, from coordinate 8,016 downwards.
ATTGATAATTTCAAAAAAGTGAATGATCGCTTTGGTCATAAACGTGGGGATGAGTTGCTCATTGAAGTTGCCGCTATGCTTAGCTCCACCAGCCCTGAGGGTAGTAATATATATCGTATTGGCGGGGATGAATTTGTCGTATTACTACCAACTGACAATAATGAAGCGACTCATCAATGGGTTGAGCATTTATACCAGTCAACTAAAATGATGCGACAGAGCTTCGATATTGATTTGAGTATAGGTATTGTTCCCTATCATGCAGGCAACCTCTCTGATCCCGATAGTATATTGGCACATGCAGATAAAGAGATGTACAAGACAAAATCCAGTAAAAATCCAGCAATAGCACAGCATTTGGTGTGAATAAAATGGCATCACGTTATTGCTATAACAAAGTAAACCTAACTACAGACAAAAGCGAGTTATCGTCGCAATAACAGTTCAAGCTCTTCTTGGGTAATAATTTCGCTTACTTCTAACACTCGTTGTTGGCAATATGCCTGCTTCGATTGTAGATACAACGTCTTTAATTGATCATCATCTAATGCATCAATTTTCGACAATAATTCAGTAAATTCGATACTCTTCATCGTTTCCCCTGCCTATATTCTCAGCAATGCACACAGAGCTACAACACCCTGTCATCCACAAAACTAAATCATCATCACAACATCCATTCCCTTCAGGGATTCACTATCGCTGATAAGTTCCCTTTGAGAATGATACAACACTAACAACAAGTGCTAGCAGTTTCATATATAGCGTGTTGGCGCTCAATTGCAACAATGAGCATAATAAAGTGCGGGGTAACTCAATATTCGCTCAACAACTCCATAGATATGAACAAACCTCTCAATTACTATCAATACTCTATGAAGTAAAATCACACATTTGTATATTTTAAACCAAGCATGACGACTCAGCCTTTAATGCTAACGATCACCAGCGCACCTATCTCCACCCTTTTGGCCACGCCTGCATACTATTCACACCTAGCGCACGCTCTATTCAAGTCTTACCGCTTAAAGAATAAGTAAAAATCGAGACCATATTAACTTTCGTCTTCACATAAATGTCATATCTTCGTAATAAGATGTCGCAAATTAATTCAATATGGAGAAAGTCTATGTTCCCACGGGCTACCACTCTGCTAGCACTGTGTGCTGGTTTGGCATTCAACGCACAAGCAGAAACACTTACTGTGTCAGGTTCTACATCAGCAAGTCATATTGTTGAAGTGTTAGCTGAAACATACTCAGCAGAAAATAAGAACAGCCAGATTGCCGTACAAGGGATTGGATCGTCTGCGGGTATCACTGCGGTTAAACAAGATGTTGCAGAGCTAGGAATGAGCTCTCGCTACTTAACGGATGACGAAATCAGCTCAAAACTTAAAAGCGTGACTTTCGCCCATGATGGTATTGCTCTGGTCGTAAATAAAAACAACCCAGTCAAAAACCTGACGAAAGAACAAGTTTCTCAGATTTACCACGGCGAAATCACCAATTGGCAACAAGTTGGTGGCCCTGAACGAAAAATAGCGGTTGTTAGCCGTGAGAATGCTTCAGGCTCACGCTTCTCTTTTGAAGATTTCATCGGATTAACCAAAGACATAAAAGGTATCCGTGTCTCCGACATTAACCCACAAGCTATTGTTGTAAATACAAATGGCATGGTGAAAAGTTTAGTTTCTGGCAATCCAAATGCTATTGGTTACGTATCGCTTGGTTCGATTGATCAATCAATCAAAGCACTGTCTTTTGAAGGCGTATCGCCAACTATCGATAACCTAGAATCTGGTGAATATGAAATTTCGCGCCCTTTCCTCATGCTTTATAAAGAAAATGAACTGAAAAAAGACAAAAATGCCAAAGCCTTTGTTGATTACATCGTGTCACCAGAAGGTCAATCTATTATTGATGACGGGGGCTACCTTGCCTCACAAATTCAATAGTATAAACATGCTTTAGTGGCGGGTTGGCTTAATAAGCCAAATACGGTGCGCTCGTGTAGCAAACACGCAGCGCATCATATTAGATTTATACTCACTTTTCATGAAGAAATAGAGCACTTTGAAGATCCAAATAACCTCAATCTCCTTTAACGACAGGAAATTGTTCATCACTCCCCCATTCCGTCCAAGACCCATCATAAACTGCAATATGATTTCGCCCTGTTTGCTCAGCGCCGAGCGCTAAAATACACGCAGTGATCCCAGAACCACATGTAAAAATATACTGTTGCTCTTGTTTTCCTATTTTATCGAAATGGCGATTTAATCGCTCAATAGAGGCTAATTTTCCGTCAAACACTAACTTGGGAAATGGAAGGTTTTTTGCTCGTGGCATATGCCCACTGCGTACACCTTGACGAGGCTCGGCTTGTTTACCTGTAAATCGTTCCAAGGGCCTTGCATCGACAATGGTTACGGCTTCGTTGTCGAGATGATTCACCACATCTTGCGCACTAGCAACCCATTCTGGATGAAAAGTAGCGGTATACTTTGATGATGGGATATCAATGATTGGTTGCTCTGTTTCTATTGCGCCACCAGCCTTTTCCCATGCTGATAACCCACCATCTAATACAGCAACATTTTTGTGACCCATTGCTTTAAACATCCACCAAACCCGAGGTGCTGAGAATATTCCGTGGCTATCATAAACAATCAAGACGCTATCATTACAGATCCCAAGCTTTGCAACCTGTTGAGAAAAATACTCTGCTGTTGGCAACATATGAGGTAGCAATGAATCTTGTTCTTTTATCACATTATCGAAATCAAAAAATCTTGATCCTGGAATACGTTTACTTGCCCATTCCAGCTTCGGATTACGATCTGACCCCGGCATAAACCAACTAGCATCAAGTGTAATGATTGAGGGGTAGCTTATATGCTGGGTAAGCCAAGTGGCGGTAACAACTGACGAAGGTATATCCAAAATATGTCCTTTTATCTTTTCACGTTATTAGGCTGAATGTTAATTATAAATTTGGCTACGGTGTCCGTGTTTTAAGATAGCATATCGTATAAATTGCATTATACGGATATATGTTAAGTATCAATAAGGCTGTTGATGAGAATAAACAATAGAGTCCTAAATGGATTCAAATGCCTAACTTTAGCTACCACAATCCTCACGAGTCCAATAACACTTGGCGTAGAAGCCGTAAGTGCGCCCAAAACAAATACATATAGCAGTATTTCGTTCTCTATAGAAAATGACGGTATTGTTCAAACTGATCAAAACTACACCAACGGTATATTCCTTAGCTATAGCTCGGCGGTCACACGACAATTATCAGGTGATGCCCCACTACCTATCTCAACTATCGCAAGTTGGTTGCCTCTCGATAGCAATGCATGGCAAGGTTGGCGCCTTAATCTTGGCCAACAAATGTGGACGCCAAGCGATATCACTTATGAAGAGCCTCAACCCAATGAACGCCCCTATGCTGGCTTGCTATTCTTCGACATAGGAGTCTTTCAATACACAGAAAGTAAAGCTGACAAGTTAACCTTTCGTTTCGGAACCGTAGGGCCAAATTCGTTGGCTGAAAACGCGCAAGTGCTGGTTCACTATTTAACGCCATCGACAGAACCGCAAGGCTGGGAGTATCAAATAGAGAATCAAATCATTGCTAATCTAAACTATGAAGGCCATCGCTTACTTAGCCGTAACCCATCAATAAATGATAAATCTTGGGAATGGAGTGCTATTGGTCGGATCGATGCTGGTAACTATCGCAGTGAAGCGGCGATTGGCAGTATATTGCGCTGGGGAAACCAACTTTCCGAGACTTTTGGTTCAGCAGGATTCACACCCAATCAAATTACAGATATTAGCTTACTGTCTGCTAGCCGTTCTGGCTATTTCTTGTATGCCGGTATCGAAGGGCGTTACCGCTTTAACGACATTACGATTGAAGGTGATAAACCAGCAGAGGTGTACGATGTAAGCTTACAGCATTGGCAAGCGACGGCTGTTGCAGGGGCTGTTTTATACCGTTCTAATTGGGGGTTCAGTTTAAGTATGGCCGCTAAAACGAAAAACTATAAAGAAGATACTCTCGACGTTAATGCGTATGGTGCCTTTAAAGTCTTTTACCGTTATTGATTGTCTCCCAGCCCCGTACACTTCTTGTGGTCCTATTCATAAATCAAAGCTCTGTCTATTAACAATAGGTAACTGACCTCATTAGACAGAGCTTCGCTTTACACCAAAAACTACGCTACGTTCTGAACGAGTGCTGATATACCTTCGCTGGCAAAGTTATTATCTTTCGCCATATCTGCAATCTCGTCTTCTTGATATTTTTTACCATCATATACCACGACAATACTGGTATCACCCGACTGCAAGAAGTGTGTTTCACCATATTCGGTATAACGAGTAGCACCAATACTGATCAATGCTTGTGTTGGGTATTCTGCATGCGCTAATAATTGTGCAATATTTTCGGTAGGACCAACATCTTGCTGATTATTCATGCGGTCAACAATCCAATCAAGCAGGCGTTGATGGAAATAGCTGTAACCAATTACAGGGCTATCTTCTCCATAGCGGGCAGTAATACCATCACGCTGATGAAAACTCGCAATACGGTAATCATCTAGCACACCGCCCTCGGTTAAATAGTCAAGATCAAATAACTCAGTAGCGATACCTTTGGTGTCCGCTCCCCAGTTTTTCTTTTCACTGATCTTCTTGGCGTTAGGCTTACGAATAGAGCAGTCGTTATATGCAGCAAACTTTACTGGCTTCAAACCAGTAACTTGTGTTCCGTTATATTCAATATCACACAAAAGAACGACTTCAGGTTCAATTTGTAAATTATCCGCATCATTCGGTGGCACTATCGTATCTGACGACAAAGGATACACGGCAAGAAAACCCGCCTTCGCTGAAGGTACATAAAAGGGGAAAATAGCTTTAGGTTGAATAGCTTCTTGTACTTCAACAGCCAAAAAATCCTTCGCTTCACCTGCTTGCTCTAAATGCCCAGCAAAGTTACCTGCTACACCAAACCCAATTACATTTCTAAATGCCATAACTTCAAACCTAACTTCATAATAAGAAATACTTCCCTATAGTAACGAGCAACACAACCAGATTCGATAGCTAGTCATCGCTAATTTGTTTTCGATCAGTTAACAGCCGCAAGCAACTTATATTCTAATTGGTAATCATTACTATTGGTGATAATCGTCACATTTACTTAACGCCCCATATCTACAGCACAAAAATGCCTGTATATTGCACCCATAGTATAAAAACACCGTACATTAAGGTGACAAATGAAAAAGACAAAAACCATTATCGCAACACTATGTTTGCTAGGCTCCACAGCTACTTTTGCTGGCCAAGAAACAGCAGTAAACATTGATCCAGACTCGTCATTATCATCAGTACAACCGCGAGTAATGAATGGCGAAGCAGCCGCTCATGATCTACTACCGTGGCAAGTTATGGTATTTGGCCAAACAACCGGCACCATGTGTGGCGGTTCAATCATCTCAGAGCATTGGATTGTCACAGCAGCACACTGCACATTTAAAATGGATGCTGGTAATAAAGTTATTATGCTGCAAAAAGGTGATTATATCTTTGCAGGCACCACTAACCCGCATCTTTTCGGTGGCTACCTTGACAAAAATAAGGGTACATTGATTGAAGAAGTCATCACTCACCAAGGTTACAACCCCGAAATTCAAGCAACACGATTTGATAACGACATTGCATTAATTCGTGTAAATGAATCGCTATACGCACGTGGTGGTAAAGCCATTAAAATTGCCAGCTTTAATCAACCTAACCTTGCAACAGCAGAACAAACACAAGCTGACCAACAATTTGGCAATACTTACGTCAAAGGTCAGGATTCTCAGGCAACACTTATTGCTTCTGGTTGGGGACACCTCGGTACGCAAAACAAAACATCAGATACTCTTCAAGTTGTAAAACTTGCTGGTATTCCAGATAGCCAATGTGATAGCTCTCCGTATAAAGGTGATTACTTTGTCTGTGCTGATTCAAACCGTGCTTCTGTGAAAAAAGATGTATGTCGTGGTGATTCAGGCGGCCCTCTGATTTGGCAAAACCCGGCTAATGTAAATGATGCAGATAAAGGTTTACGCTTGGTTGGTGCAACAAGTAATGGTCCATTATGTAGTGCCAAAAATGATGGACTAACAGATGGGGATGGCTTATATACTCAAGTGTCTTACTACCGCCAGTGGATTGAAGGAAAAACCGGCCTAGATTTAGATGCGATTCCTATGGCTAACTATAAGTATGACCCTTTCAAGGTGGTGAAAGATGTACCACCGAAGCAACCTAAACAGCCGGATTCAGACTCTAGCGGTGGCGGTGGCGGTTCAGTACCACTATTGAGCCTAGTTGCCTTAGGTCTATTCGGCTGGCTTCGCCGTAACAAATAGCACCTAGCATCGAAAAAATCCAGCCACTAGGCTGGATTTTTACTTATTCAACTAATTAACAGCAAATTTACTCACGCATAAAACTGCTATTGTAGTGCCTTACATCTGGAACGATGTTGTGTTTGTTGAGCAAGCGATACATAGTTGCACGCGATACGCCTAAATCCTTCGCCGCTGATGCCACTTGACCACGGTGCGTTTCCAGCACTGCCACCAAAACATCTTTTTCAGCTTCGTCTTTAATATTGCGTAAACTCTGCTTTAGGTTTGCTTTACTCGGTAAATCAAAGTGCTCTGCTCTTACTTCATTACCTTCTGCCAGTAATGCTGCTCGTTTCACTTGATTTATCAGCTCACGCACATTGCCCGGCCAGCTATAACGTAACAGCAGCTGTTTCGAGTCTTCTGAAAAAGTTGATGCCATGGTGCTATATTCTGTTGCAAACTTGGCTAAGAACTTTTCTGCCAACATAAAAATATCCGAACCACGCTCACGCAACGTTGGTACTTTTATATGGAATACATTAAGTCGATAAAACAACTCTTTACTAAACTCACCATTTAACACCGCATTTTCAAGATCAGAACTTGATGAAGCAACAATGCGAATATCGCAGTGGGAATCATCCTCAAGGGTATCGTTCGCGGGTGCTTGTAGGTAGTTCAACAGCTCGTCTTGAAGTTCTTTCGATAACTCTTCAACGTTATCAAGCAAAATGGTACCAGTCGCCCTCAGCTCACCATCATCTTGTAGCTCGGATGTTGAGCTTCTTAAAAATGCCACTTTCTCATCATCCTTTGATAAAGAACCGCAGTTAACGGTTACAAAAGAAGCATTTTTACGTTTAGATAGATCATGAATAGATTTAGCAATCAGCTCTTTACCCGTTCCATTTTCACCTGTTAAAAAGACATTTACATCAGTTGAAGCAACTCTGCGTACCATATCTCTTAACTGTTTAATAGATTTAGATTCCCCAAATAAACCCATATCATGTTGCGATGTAATTTCCACCCAAGAGCTGGCCTCTATCTCCAGCATCCCAAGTTGATGCCCTACTGTTTCAAGTAAGTGGTTACTCGGAATTGGCACTGAAAAATAGTCGACGCAAAAGTTATTAATAAATTGGCATATAGCGTCAGTTTGCAGCTGCTCTTTTTTAATAACAGCGATCCATTTTACATGCTTGGTTTTATTTGCCCTCAAAGCAATGCTATTCAAGCTAAAATCATTATTGCTTAAATCAACAATACAAATACATGGGCTGTACTCATCCAAGATTGAGTCAGCCGTGCGTAGGTCGTAACAACAGTGTGTTTTCCAGCCTGATTGTTCTAAAAGCGCAATCCAAGGTTCATAGTTACATCCAATTGCAACTAAGCGACCATTAAAAGATTTATTTTGACATTGAGCCACCATCGAAGTCACCTTCTATTTCAATGTGCATTTTTTATAATGTATTAAAAATATAGGTGAGAAATGATAAGTTTGCAGGGTATCAGATATAAGAAAGGTCTCAAAGAGTTCAAAAATAACATATACATAAAATCATTTAAGATAAGTTCATTTC